>JAWKKE010000003.1 GCA_041393415.1 Thermoleophilia bacterium
TGTGGCGACCGCGTCTGCTCGATCGCAGCGCGTGGGACGCGTGGGAGGAGTCTGGCAAGCGCGGCTCGGAAGCGAAAGCCGTGGAAGTTGCCGTGGAGGCCCTGTCGAGCCGGCGTGTTCTGCGCATTCCGGAGTCGGTGGAGGCTGTCCTCCGCGCTGATGAGAGTCGGCGGTCGGCTGCCGCCAATGAGAGCGGGGCCTACGAACGATGCGTGCGGCCACCAGTCGGCCGGCGAGAAGGAGTCTCGTGATGGCTAGGAGCTACAAGGACATACCGCTCTTTCGGGGGGTGTCTGAGGAGGACTGGAACGACTACCGCTGGCAGCTCCGGCACCGCCTGCGCACCTCCGACGACTTTGCGCAGGTGCTGAATCTCGATGCGGCTCAGCGCGCGGATCTCGACGCCTGCATGGGGAAGTTCCGCGTGAGCGTCACGCCCTACTATGCGTCTCTCATGGACCCCGACGATCCGTCTTGTCCGATCCGCATGCAGGGAGTTCCCACGCGAGCGGAGCTGGAGGTGCGGGCCGAAGATCTGGAGGATGCGGGTGGCGAGGACGTCGACTCCCCCACGCCACGGATCACACATCGTTACCCAGATCGAGTGCTCTTCGTTGTCACAGAGATGTGCAGCATGTACTGCCGACACTGCACGCGAAGGCGCTTGGTTGGGGCCTCGGAGTCGCTCGTAGGAGGCACCGAGATCGACAATGCCATTCGCTACATCGAGCGTTCGCCAGAGGTTCGTGACGTGTTGCTGAGCGGCGGCGATCCCCTGGTACTGTCCGATGATCATCTGGAAGCTATTCTCAAGCGAATCCACGCGATCCCGCACGTGGAGATCATCAGGCTGGGGACACGGGCGCCGGTGGTCTTCCCACAGCGCATAACGCCCGAGTTGGTCGCGATGCTCAAGAAGTACCAGCCGCTCTACATCAACACGCACTTCAACCATCCGAAGGAGTTCACCTCGGAGAGCAAGAAGGCGTGCGACATGCTCGCTGATGGAGGTTTCCCGCTGGGCAACCAGACGGTGTTGTTGGCGGGCGTCAATGACTGCGCAGCGGTCATGATGAAATTGGTGCACAAGCTCGTCGCGTACCGGGTGAAGCCCTACTACTACTACCAGTGCGACCTGGCCGAGGGCACCGCCCATTTCCGTACGAGCGTCGCCAAGGGCATCGAGATCTACGAGAGCCTGCGCGGCCATACGACAGGGTTCGCTGTGCCGACATACATCATCGACGCGGTCGGCGGGGGCGGGAAGATGCCGGTGTTCCCCAACTACATCATCAGCCAAGCGCCTGGGCAGATTCTTCTGCGCAACTACGAGGGCGTGATCAGCAAGTACACCGAGCCGAAGGACTATGTTGACGGGCGTTGTCGCTGCGAGGACTGCGAGAGCGCGAGAAAGCGCCGGGGTGTTGCCGGCCTGTTCGACAGTGCGACGCCCACGATTCAGGATGTCTGGCAGGCGCGACTGCAGAAGATCGTCGACCGCAAGAATCGTATGGCCGACGCTTACGGCCCTGTCGAAGAGTAGATCGGCGGGCGGAGAGGAGGCGGGTATGGCGCGAGTGTTCGTGGAGCCGATCGGCGTTACGCTCGACGTTGGCGAGGACGAAACACTGCTTCAAGCGCTGCAGCGCGCTGGGATCGATATCCCACATACCTGCGCCGGTCGCGGCACCTGCGGCAAGTGCATCGTGCGCCTGGGCGCCGGCGAATTGAGCGAACCGGGAGAGGCCGAGAATCGGCGGCTCTCGTCGAGTCTCCGTGACGAAGGCTGGCGGCTCGCCTGCATGGCGCGCCCTCGGGGCGAACGCGTGAGCATCGAGGTTCGTCAAACGGGTGGGCGTCGTCAGATTCTTGCCACGTCTGCCTTGCAGCATGGGTCGGTGCGTCCCGCCGTGAAGGCGGTCCGGATCAAGATGCCCCCGCCCACACTCACCGATGCGCGCTCCGATGCTCGCCGACTGAGCCAGGCTCTGGATGATGCTGATGTGCCGTTCGATGTGGCGCAGCGGTTCACCGAGGTGGCACGGACTTCGGATTGGGACGTGGTGGCGATCATGTATGGACGCCGCGTCGCAGCGGTCTACCCAGCCGACGCCGCGCCTGCGCCGTATGGAGTAGCCATCGATATCGGCACATCCAAGATCATCGCCTACCTGTTCGATCTTGAGCTCGGGAGACTCGTCGATCACGAGGCTCTCGAGAACCCCCAGATGCGCTTCGGCGAGGATGTGATATCGCGTATGGCGCAAGCGTTTGATCCTGCTGCGCGGGCCGAACTGGCGGCGGCCGTTCGCGGGGGAATCAACGCGTGTCTCGAGCGGTTGTACGATCGTTGGGCGCTTCGCGCGGAGCAGGTGTTCGACATGACCGTTGTCGCGAACACGGCCATGCACCACTTGGCTCTGGGGCTGTCCCCCGTTGGGCTGGGAGCCTCACCCTTCGCTCCCGCTTTGGCGGAACCACTCACGCTGTGCCCGTCCGAAATGGGCCTCGCCATGAATGCGGCCGGCGGTGTCCACTTCCCGCCGCCGATCGCGGGCTTCGTCGGATCAGATGCACTGGCGGTGATCGCGGCGACTCGTCTCGCATCGAAGAAGCGTCCGCAGATGGCCATCGATATCGGTACCAACACAGAAATCGCGTTGGTTCATGACGGCAAAGTATCCGTGACAAGCTGCGCCTCCGGCCCGGCATTCGAGGGGTATCAGATCCGCCACGGAATGAAGGCGGTCGCCGGTGCTATTGAGCGAGTCCGTATTCTTGACGACGGCCGCGCCGCTGACGTTGAGACGATCGGCGGTGCACCACCGTTGGGGATCTGTGGGTCCGGTGTCGTGGACCTTCTGGCCGGGCTGGTGCGAGCTGGTGTCATTGGAGGAAGCGGGAGGTTCGCCGACCATCCTCTTGTTCGGAGAGGAGAGACCGGCGCCGAGTACCTGGTGGCAGACGGCGCCCACGGGGAGATCGTCTTCACTCAGCAAGATGTCCGCGCCCTGCAGCTGGCGAAGGGGGCGATCCACACTGGCTGGGAACTGTTGCTGGAGAAGTTGGCCGTCGATCTCGACGATCTCGATCGTGTCTACATCGCGGGCGCGTTTGGCAACTACCTCGACCTGGATGCTTCGCAGGCTCTCGGCCTCTTCCCTCCGGTGGCGCGTGACAGAGTGGCGTTCGTCGGCAACGCGGCCGGCATTGGTGCGCAGATGGCGCTCGTCGACGTGCGCGCTCGGCGGCACATGGCTCGCCTTCGCGAGAAGACCGAGTTTCTCGATCTGGCGACGAATCCGCGCTTTCACGAGGTGTTTGCCGGGCGACTCGGGTTCGCGCTTCCTGATCTGGGGAGATTGGACGCCTGAGAGCGAAAGAAGAGTGGCCTTCGCTGCGCCTGACCACATCGGTGGCGCGGTTAGGGTGTGAGGTGGTGTACCGCTCGCCTTGGTGTGCGAGCGCAGTCTCGACGTGCGGGAGGGAGGAGTGTATGACGAAGCCTGTTGGGGCTGATCGCCTGACGTTGACCAAGTCGATGAGCCTGTTTGCCGATGCCCAGCGCCTCACTCCGGGTGGCGTCGGCGGCATCAGGCGTCCGTATAACTTCGTCGTCGGCGAATACCCGATCTTCGTTTCACATGGCCGCGGTGGGCACATCTTCGACGTCGACGGCAACGAGTACATCGACATGTTGTGCGGCTATGGTCCGATCATCCTGGGCTACGTTGAACCCGAGATCAACGACGCCGTCAAGGAGCGTATGGACACGGGTTTCTGCTTCAGCCTCGTGCAGCCGATTCAGAACGAACTTGAGGAACGGCTGATTCAGCTGATGCCGGGCGCGGAGCAAGCGATTCTCGTCAAGACCGGATCCGATGCGACAAACGCGGCAGTGCGAGCGGCCCGCGCGTTCACTGGGCGCGACAAGATCGCGCGTTGTGGCTATCACGGGTGGGGCGACTGGTGCGTGGAGAATCACGGCGGTGTGCCGTCAGCTGTGGTGGAGCTCACGAGGGAGTTTGAGTACGGTGATGTCAACGACCTCGAGAGAGTGCTGTCCGAGAACGACGGAGAGATCGCCGGCGTGATTATCACCCCCGTGGGGCATCCGCTGGCGCAGCCCGTGATGTCACCACCCCCGGGCTATCTTGACGCCGTCAAGGAGCTCACACACGCTCACGGCGCAGTCCTCATCTTTGATGAGATCCGGACTGGTTTTCGCGTGGCGATGGGAGGTGCCAGTCAGCGCTTCGGGGTTACACCGGACCTTGCGACGATAGGCAAGGCGATGGCCAACGGGTACGCGATCGCTGCTGTTGTCGGCCGTCGCGACGTGCTCGGGGTGTACGCAAAGAGCGCATTCTTGAGCTCGACCTACTTCCCGAACAGTCTCGAGATGGCGGCGAGCTTGAAATGCCTCGAGATCCTCGAGCGCGAGAGCGTGCCGGACGTCCTTTGGCAGCGCGGTGACGACTTCCTCGGCCGACTTTCCGGCATTGTCGCCGCCTCCGGCGTTCCGCTGACTGTGAGCGGCGTGCCACCGATGCCCTTCGTGACGTTCGACAAGGTCGACGAACATTATCGTGAGCGTCGCACGGAGTTCTACACGCAATGCATACGCCGGGGCCTCTTTGTGCAGCCGTATCATCACTGGTATATCTGCTTCAGACACACGCCCGCCGATCTCGATCGTGCTCTGGCCGTGATAGAGGAAAGCCTCGCGATCGTGGCGGACGCCTACCCAATGCGCTAGCGGCAGAGGAGGGCGATGTGACGCAGAAGCTGGTTATCACGGTGGCCGGGGTCGGCGCCGAGACTACGCGGGCTCAGCAACCGGCGCTGCCGTTGAGCGCTGTGGAGATAGGTGTGGACGCTGCGCGCTGCGCGGAGGCTGGTGCCTCGATCTACCACCTGCACGTGCGCGATGCCGAAGGCGTTCCTACTCAGCGGAGGGAGGCGTTCGCCGCTGCGATCGCAGAGATCCGGGCTCGCACGGACATCATCATTCAGACGAGCACCGGCGGCGCCATGGGCATGAGCGCCGAGGAGCGGCTGGAGCCCCTCGACCTCAATCCGGAGATGGCGTCACTGACAACAGGTTCCACCAACTTCGGCGACGACATCTTCGCGAACGACGCCGGGCTCATTCGGGAGTTCTTTGCTCGTATGCGCGCGCGCGGCGTTCGGCCCGAGTTCGAGATCTTCGAAGTCGGCCAAATCGATAACGCAATGAGGTTGGTCCGTGAGCTGGGCCCGGCAGGGCCGCTGATGCACTGGGATTTCGTGCTGGGTGTTCCCGGCAGCATGAGCGGAGAACCACGCAACCTGGCATTTCTGGTCGACCGCATTCCCACAGGGTCGACATGGACATGCACCGGCATTGGCCGCTGGCACATGCCTGTGACGTTGACGGCACTGGCGCTGGGGGGCCACGTGCGACTTGGGTTCGAGGACAACGTCTTTCTTCACAAGGGAGTGCTTGCTGCGGAGAATCGCGAGCTGGTTCGAAGGGTGGCGCGGGTGGCTAAGGAGTGGGACCGCGCGGCGGCGACACCGGACGAAGCGCGGCGCCTGCTCATGCTGCCCCCGTACGCATCTGCCGGTGGCGCGAGCTGAGTTTGGCCGCGCGGTGTCTCATAGCTGCGTCACTGGGGATAATTGCTCGATAGCAGAGGTGGACATGCGAGACATCACCAGCGGGACAGCATGACATTCCAGCGCACCAACCGATCCGCTGAGTCCGGGGAGCTTGAGGTGCTGCGCGGCTTGATGACGCTCGCCAACCAGCTGCAATCGAGTCTCGATCTTGATGCGGTCGTTCATGTCATTGCGATGGCTTTGAGTGAAACCTACGGGTTCCGCGAGGCATCGGTGTATCTGCGTGAGCCCGGAGGCGACCTGTTTCGCGTTCATGCCACGGTGGGGGAGCACGCAGACTACGATCGCGAGCTGTTCCGGCGGCCGGTTCCGCGGCGGGTTTGGGATGAGCTTCTTCTCTCGGAGTACCAGACTGGGGCGTGCTATTTCGTTGATGAGCGGCACCACTCCTGGACGCAGGAGCAGCTGTACTATCTCCCGCCGCTCGATTTGGGCGCACGCGAAGAGTGGGAGTGGAGGGCGAACGACGACTTGCTCGTGCCTCTCTACGACAAGCGCCGGGAGCTGATGGGCATTCTCGATCTCTATGATCCCGTGGATCGCGACCTGCCGACTCATGAGCTTGTGGGTTCGCTCGAGGTATTCGCCACACATGCCGCAGTGGCGATTGAGAATGCGCGTCAGTACGAGCAGCTCGAAGAGACGAAGGCTCAGCTCGAGGCCCAGCTGCAGCTTCGGCATCGACTGCTCGACCTCAGTGCCGCTCTCCTATCTACGCTCGATCAGCGGCAGTTGTTCACCGAGATCGCGACGGCACTTAAGGCCATTGTCGACCACGACGCGCTCGAAATCCGACTTGTCGATGAAGGAAGCGAGTCCCTGTACTGCTGGTACGCGAGCGGCGAGGGCGCCAGCGACGTCGTCGGCTGGTGCAGTGCAGCGGACGAGGGTGTTTCTGGATGGGTGGTTCAGCACAATCGTGCGCAGCTCGTGAATGACATGGCACATGATCCCCGAGCTGCGCTGGTGCCCAATACGCCGGCTGATCCTCAGGCGTCAATCATCGTGCCCCTGTGCGTAGGCGACAATGTGATCGGTGTCTTGGCGCTGGATCGCGATGGGGAATGGAAGTTCGAGGAGCACGAGCTCGAGCCGGTGCGCCTCTTCGGCAATCTCGCCGCGATCGCGATCCACAACGCGCGCAGCTATGAGGAGATTCAGAACCAGGCCATCAGTGATGGTCTCACCGGTCTTCACAACTACCGGCACTTTCAGGAGACGCTTCGTGCCGAGGTGAGTCGCGCCGAACGCTACGGCGAGACGTTCTGTCTCCTCATGCTCGATCTGGACCGCTTCAAAGCAGTCAATGACACGATTGGGCATCAGAAGGGTGACGATGTGCTCAGATCGGTCGCACAGGTCATGCGCAACTGCTCCAGGGAATCGGACTACCTGGCGCGGTACGGTGGCGAGGAGTTCGTCGTCATCCTGCCGCGCACGAACTTGGATGAAGCCAAGTCGCTTGCCGAGCGTATTCGTGGTCAAGTGGCGAAGGTCGATGTCGGTCATCCGGATATTGCGGTGACGACGTCGATTGGGATTGCGGCGTACCCGTCCACGGCCGCCGACAGCGATGGGGTGCTCGGTGCCGCAGACGCGGCACTGCTCAGAGCGAAAAAGCTTGGGCGTGACAGAGTGTGTCTGTATGAGGAAGATTTCGCGCATGCGGAGTCCGCAGCAGACAATGACTTGGTCGACCTGGGTCGAGCCTTCGGCGCTTTCATCGGCCTCTCCGGCGCCGAAATCGCCGGACTCGTCACGGCGCTCTCGGTTCAGAAGCGGGGCGCGGATCCCTCAGATGATCTGGACGCGTTGGCCGGCGACGGCGACGGCGAAGCCGATCCTCAAACGGTCCGCGACGTCGCGGTCTCCGCTCTGATCTACGGCAATGAACGCTGGGATGGTCAAGGATACCCCGAGGGACGTCGCGGCAATGCCATACCACGTGTTGCTCGAGCGTTTGCCGTTTGCCGGCGCTTCGACAGCACCTCCGACGACATCGATCGATTTGAGTTCCTGCGATCGCGAGCAGCGAAAGAGCTGGATCCAAGAATGGTGCAGCGCTTCACCGCGATGCATCGAGGGCGAGGCTCGAGTGGCGGATAGCGTGCTACGTCGCGAGAGCGACGGCATGACCGATGTTGGTCGTGCGTTCAAGTTCGTCGAGCATGAAGTCCGCGATCATGCGGCGAGGCGTTGGCTTGGCATCAGCTAGTGTGAACCCTGGTCCGACTCTGAGCGATCCCTGCGCATGTCCATCGGTAAGGGAAGAGGGCCGTACAAGGGTCCAGTCGAGGCGACTCTGCCGGACGATGACCTCAGCGCGCCGCGCTTCGGCGGCTTCTTGTGATGGTCGCCGTTGAAGCAAGCTCACCAGCGGCCATGATGCCAACCCGTGGTTGCGTCTCGGATCGACGAGGTTCGAAGAGAGGACCACCAGGCGGCGGACGTCGTATCGAGTCATGGCGCGAACGACGTTCAGAATGATCTGAGCGTGCTCACGGGTCTCGGTGCGGGAATCGGAATCGACAGTGGCTACCAGAACGGCGTCTCGTCCGTCGATCACGTCGCTCACTGCGCCTTCGTCGGACAGCGATCCCTCGACGACGGCGACGCCTGCTGGTGCGGCCGCGAGACAATCGCCGGGGAGTATGACAGCCACCTCGTGCCGACGCTGCTGCGCCATCTCGATCAGCAGGCGTCCAGTTCGGCTTCGAGCACCAACGACAACTACCCTCACGAGATTGCATCATACCAGGCCGTGAGGATGAAGGTGGCTCGTCGCGAGAATGGCGTCGGCGCTATCATGGTTGTTGAGTCGATCGTGTGCGCTTTCATGAAGGAGAAGAGGGCATGAACGTAGGCCTTTCGATGAGCGCTGGTCGTGTCAGGTTGTACGATGTCGGAGTGGTCATCTGGGTGGTCGTCTGGCTTGCGCTCGGCGTCATGACCTGGCACGACATCCGGGCTCAGGCGGAGCTCAGCGCCAACGTCATCGTCATGGGAACGGCGGTGCGCGACACCGGAGAGGCCCTGTCTTTGGTCGGTGGCCTTCCGCTTGTGGGTGCGGGCATTTCGGATCTTGCGGACCGCATCACGCTCGCAGGGACTGAGGTCGAGACCGCGGGTCGTGGGAGTCGCGACGCCATACAGCGCGTAGCTGTTATTGCGGGGCTTGGCATCGGCGTGCTTCCGCCCGCGCTGGTGCTTCTTCTCTATCTTCCCGCTCGGCGGTTGTGGGGCAGGGACCGAGATGCGATTGCTCGAGCGCTCAGTAGCGGCATCGACCGTCGCGGCCTAGACCGCTATCTCGCACGACGCGCGATGGAGGCGCTTCCGTGGGACGAACTTCAGGCGCTTAGCCCCGATCCCTGGCGATCTGTCGAGGACGGCGAATTCCGTGCGCTTGCCGACGCCGAACTGGAGCGCATGGGGCTGAAGCCCCGCTAGCACGCGCTGGCGTCGGCGCCACATCACCCGGCACTTGACAGAACTGCTATAGTGGCAGCCTCATCACGACTAAATCGCTCTGTCTAATAGAGTTCGTAGTCGCGCAATGCGGATACGACCAGAGGAGGGCAGAAGGATGCAGTCCGAACTGGCCGCGCTTGTCGCAAGGGTTGGCCGCGTGCGCGAAGAGAGCCACACGTTCGCCGTTGTCTGCCAAGGGTTCGCCGTAACGCCTTCATCTGTCAGAGGTGTTCACCTGGTGTCGATGCAAGTCCGTGGCGTACCGCTGTCGGTGTCTCTCTGGGAGGACAGGTCGGACGTGGCGATCCTCGCGGGCGACGCGAGAGTTCCGGCGCTGTCCGCGCTTCTCGTGATGGACGAGGATCAGGAGGGAGTACTGAGGTCCAGTGGCTGGGAGCTCGACGCTCAGCGATGGGTGTCCAGTCCAGCACTTCCGGACGTGCGTTGCGCCGTCCTGCACTACGCCAGTCGTAGACAGGTGCGTCGCATGATGCAGAAGTCAGCGATGCGTATCCCTGCGACCGGTGTCGCAGCATAGGCGACGACGCGGCGCACAGAATCTCGGCAACGTCAAAGGAGGAAAACGGGCATGGCCGATTCATTCGTCGGCGCGCCGCCTGCGGCTGAGGACAAGGGCGCCATGACGATGCAGAACCTTGCCGCCGCCTTCGCCGGCGAGAGTCAAGCATCGCAGAAGTACCTGGCGTTCGCGGCGATCGCGGATGTCGAGGGGTATCCGAACGTCGGCCGGCTGTTTCGCGCTGTCGCCTTCGCCGAGAGCACGCACGCACGCAATCATCTCAGTGTTCTCGGAGGTATCGGCTCGACCGCCGAGAACCTCCGCGCCGCGTGGGGTGGTGAGACCTTCGAGATCGACGAGATGTACGCGGCCTACGATGCCGTCGCGCGGATGCAGGGTAACGAGTCCGCGCGCACCAGCATTCGCTACGCCGTCAACGCTGAAAAGGACCATCAGGCGATCTACGACGCCACGCTGCGAGGTGTGGAGGGTCGGGCGGATCTAGATGATCGTCCTCTCCACGTGTGTCCTGTCTGCGGCCACACGGTAGCCGGGGATGCGCCGGGCGAGTGTCCGCAGTGCGGAACGAGCGGCTCCGCATTCGAGGTCTTCTAATGGATGACATTGTCGAGAAGCGCCTGCCCGCCCGTGAGGACTTGGGCGCGATGACGGAACAGAGTCTCCGGGCTGCTCTTGCGGGAGAAAGCCAGGCAGCGGAGAAGTACCTCGTCTTCGCTGAGCAAGCGGAGGAGGAGGGCTTCCGCAACATAGCGCGGCTGTTCCGCGCGATCTCATATGCAGAGACGAGGCATGCGCGGAATCACATGCGCGTTCTGGGAGATATTGGCTCTACAGCCGAGAACTTGGCGGTGGCATTGTCCGGTGAAGCCTTCGAGATTGACGAGATGTACCCGGCGTACGCTGAGGTGGCGCGCTTGCAGGCAATGAGCCAGGCCGCACGGAGCATCCGCTACGCGCAGCGGTCAGAGGAAGATCACAGGAACATGTATGCGAGTGCCCGCGAGCAGGCTGAAGCCGGAGGCGATATCGCCGATCAGCCGGTAAGCGTGTGCGTAATATGTGGACACACGGTCATCGGCGATCTGCCAGACAAGTGCATTGTCTGCACTGCGCCGAAGGAGTACTACAGGACCTTCTAGCCTGTCGTGCTCGAGATAAGTCTGCGCGAGGGGCGCAGCGCACCCGCGTGCGCTGCGCCCCTCGCGCCTGGCGTCGTGCTGTCAGCTGAGCGGCTCGAACATGTTCTTCTCCACGCCGCATTCCGGACAGACCCAGTCGTCGGGCAGGTCCTCGAAAGCCGTTCCGGGGGCGATGCCACTATCTGGGTCGCCCACCGCCGGGTCGTAGATGTAGCTACATACGCTGCAGATGTACTTCAAAGTAGCCTCCTGATCCTGGCCGCTTTCACTGATTGTCGAGCAACTCGTCCTCGGCGACATCGCGAACTACGCGCGCCGGCACGCCCATGAGGACCTTGCGCGCCGGCACATCCTTGGTGACCACCGCTCCTGCGGCGATGAATGCGTCCTGCCCGATCTCGATTCCGGGACAGAGCACGACGCCGCCGCCCACCCGGGCGCCCTTGCGTATAGTTGCTCCCTTGATCAGTTGATGCCGGCGCTCCGTTCGGCCCATGAAGTTGTCGTTAGTCGTCTGGACGCACGGAGCGATGAAGCATCGGTCCTCGATCGTCATGTAGGCCGTGATGTAGGCGTTTGACTGGATTTTCGTAAGGTCACCTATGCGCGTGTCGTTCTCGACGACGCTTCCGCGACCTACAACGACGCGTTCGCCGAGTGTGCAGCGCTCCCTGACTCCAGCATAGTCGCCGAGGATGCATCCGGGACCGAGTGTTGTTCCGCGGTAGACGATGGCACCGGTGCTGATTACGCACCCGGCGCCGAGGACTGCCGGAGGCAGCTCTCCGCGTCTTGCTGTGCTTGACGGTGACAGTGAGGGCACCTTTCCCAGCACTGCGCCGTCTTGGATGTAGCAGCTGTCGCCGATTACCGTTTCATCGTAGACGATGACGTTGGCGCCAAACACGACGTTCGCTCCCACCGAGACGCCAGCTCCCAGCAAGAGGTTGTGTCCGAGAGGGCTAGGCTGAAGTGACATCCTTCCCTCCTCGTCTACATCTGAGGCGGGTGAGTTAGATCGGCGGTCTTGATCGGCTGCCCGCCGTTCTGCAGGCTGCGCTGCATGGCCTCAAGGACTCTCACGACATTGAGTGCATCACGTCCGTCGCTCAGGGGTTGGCGGTCCTCGCGTACGCAGTCGATGAAGTGCTGTGCCTCGATTCTGAGCGGCTCCTCGTTGCCGATTCGCGGTATGTGGATGTCGCCAAAATGCAGCGTCACAAACTCGCCGTAGTTGTCGAACTTGGCCCGCGTGGTGGTCGCGCCCTTGTCGTAGATGGTGACTTTGCGGTCGGCCTCCATGTCGTCGAAGACTACCATCTTCTCGGAGCCCACGACCGTGATCTTGCGACTCTTGTGCGGATCGAGCCAGCTCACATGGATGTGGCCGACAATCCCACTGGGGTACTTGATGTAGCCGAAGACGACATCCTCCACGCCGTCCTGTAGATAGCACTCGCCACGAGCGCTGACTTCTTCCGGTTCTTCTCCCACGAGGTAGTTGAGAACTGAAATGTCGTGTGGCGCGAAGCTCCACAGGGCGTTCTCGTCGGTGCGAACCTTGCCGAGGTTCAGGCGATTGGCGTAGATGTAGAAGACTCGACCAAGGTCGCCGCTACCGATGAGCTCCTTGAGCTTGCGTACTGCGGGGTGATACTCCAGCAAATGCCCGACCATGAGCTTGACGCCGTTTGCGGCTGCGGCCGTCAGGAGATCCTCGGCATGACTCGCTCTCAGGGCGATGGGCTTCTCGATGAACGTATGCTTGCCCGCCTGCAGTGCGTGCATGCCGATCGCGTAGTGCGTCGGTACCGACGTTGCCACCACAACCGCATCAAGCGAATCATCCTGAAGGAGGCGATTGAGATCGTCGGTCATCGTGGCTTGGGGGTAGAGCGCGCTGGCGCGGGCGAGATTCGCTTCGTCGAGGTCGCAGCAGTATGCCAGCTCGGCGTCTGCGATCCGATCGAAGTTGCGCACGAGGTTCGGGCCCCAATAGCCGAGCCCCACGACGCCGACACGCACCTTCTTGGAGGCGGACATGGACGACAACTTTCTCCTTAGAGTTTCCAGACGTTGCCGCAGCTCGGAATTCCCGCAGTGGCGTTGCGGAAATCGACCACAAGGTCTGCGGCGTCCACGACGGCTCGGTAGTCCAATGCCGAGTGCGCCGTGACGATGGCGATAGCGTCGTAAGTTGAGATGCAGCGATAGTCGTCGAGGTCGACTGATCGCAGAGAGAACTCCGGCAGTTCTGCGCAGTAGGGGTCGTGGTAGCTAACGTCGGCACTTCGATCACGGAGGAGGCGAATCACCTTGAGCGCTGGTGACTCGCGCAAGTCGTCGATGTCAGCCTTGTACGCCACGCCGAGCACGAGGATTCGCGCACCGTTGAGACTCTTGCGCCGGGTATTGAGCGCGCGGTTCAGCTTCTCGACGCAGAAATGCGGCATGTTCTCGTTCACTTTGCCGGCGAGTTCGATGAACTCGGTCCAGAAATCGAACTCACGCGCCTTCCAGCTCAAGTAGAACGGGTCGATCGGGATGCAGTGACCGCCGAGGCCGGGTCCCGGCTGAAACTTCATGAACCCGAACGGCTTGCTTGCCGCTGCGTCTATGACCTCCCAGATGTCGACTCGCATACGATCGCAGAGCATGGCTAGCTCGTTCATGAGGGCGATGTTGACACTGCGGAAGATGTTCTCGAGGAGCTTAGTCATCTCCGCCACTTCCGGCGTGCTGACGCGGACAATGTGGTCGAGCGCCGGGCCGTAGACTTCAAGCGCGCGCGCGGTGCAGGCAGGCGTGAGGCCGCCAATGACTTTTGGGGTCGTCTTCGTCGTGTAGTCGGTGCGACCGGGATCGACGCGCTCGGGGGAGAAGGCGAGATGAAAGTCGACGCCGGCACTCAGACCTGAGCCGGCCTCGAGGATTGGCGCGAGCACGTCACGGGTCGTACCGGGGTAAGTCGTGCTCTCGAGCGTGACGAGTTGTCCGCGGCGCAGATGGCACGCCAGCTGGGTGGCCGCCGACTTCACGAGTGTGAGATCTGGCTCGTGGTTGGCGTTGAGGGGTGTAGGCAGGCAAATGACGACCGCGTCGCAGTCCTCTGCTGCCTCGTAGTTGGGTGTCGCTCGCAGGAGGCCCGCGCCCACCGCTTTGGCCAGTGTCTCGTCCGGCACGTCTTGGATGTAGCTTCGGCCGGCATTGACGAGGTCGCAGCGTTCTTGAACAGCCTCGATGCCGACAACTTCGATGCCCGCATCGGTGAAGACCGTCGCAAGAGGCAGGCCAACGTATCCGAGTCCGATGACAGCGATCTTCACAACGGCTCCTGTGGGTTTCCGCTCGACGCGGAGGGCGTCGCCTCCCTGATCAGTGCATTCTACCGCATCACCTGTGGTTGGGTTCAGGTGCCGCTGAGAGGTCGCTGATCTACGAATTTGTGCAGAATTCGTCGCATTCGCCGATACCATTTGCGTCGCGATGACGTGAGGAGGTACGCACGGTGAATACGAGCCTGAGGCGCGAGGGTGGCTTTCTGCGCGAAGTGTTGTGGTTCGCGCTCATTGTCGTCGTGCTGGCGGTAGTCGTTCTGGATGGCATCGCGCTTTACGGAGCTCAGCGTTCCGTCGTCGAAAGCGCTCAGACGGCAGCAGTCGAGGCTCGCACCGCCTACTACCAGACACAGGATGTCGGTGGCGCCGAACTCGCTGCCCGTGAGTATCTTCAGAAGGACGGCAAGAACCTCATTGCCTTTGATGTCGGCGGCGACGGCAACGGCAATCTAGTCTTCTCCGTGACCGCAACCGCGCACGCGACAACGTATGCGTTTCACTACTTGAAGTACTTTGGCTTGCGGGACTGGGTGGAGCGGACCACCGATCCCGAAACCACGCAGACGGCTCTGTGAGTTGCGCTCTAGGTCGTCTGCAAGCGATGCCGCACAGCGTGACGCTGCAAGCCGAGCTCAACGATCGACTCGATCAGCGCTTCGCTTCCCACACCTGACGCAGCCCATAGGCGCGGGAAGCCGCTCGTTCTCGTCATGCCAGGAATGGTGTTGATCTCGTTGATGAGCACTCTTCCGCTGTCCTCGAGGAAGAAGTCGCAGCGGGCGTATCCCGAGCAGTCAACGGCAGCGAAGGCCGCAGTGGCCAGATCTCCGATCTCCTTCTGGCGTGTCGTCCCGATGTCGGCAGGCACGATGAACTGCATCATGCCATCGGTGTACTTGGCTTCGAAGTCGTAGTACTCGTTGGCAGGGAGCACCTCGCCCGCCACCGAGGCACGAGGGCTTTCATTGCCCAGCACCGCGCACTCCAACTCTCTGCCTGCGACGGCTCTCTCGACAATGACCTTGCGGTCGTATTGTGCTGCCAGCGCGATGCCCGCGACGAGTTCGGGGCGAGAGTGAGCCTTGGTCATGCCGACGCTGGATCCGAGGTTGGCGGGCTTGACGAACATCGGATAGTCGAGCGTTGCCTCCGCTGCCGAGATGGCGTGGGCTGCGTCAAGAGAGTTGTCTCGCAGCACAAGGTACTCGGTTTGGGGGAGCCCGTGTGCGGCGAAGATGTCCTTCATGAGTTCCTTGTCCATGCCGACGGCGCTGGCGGCGACTCCTGCGCCCGCGTACGCTACGCCGGTGAGTTCGAGCAAGCCCTGGATGGTGCCATCTTCAGCATACGTGCCGTGCATGATGGGGAACGCGAAATCGATCGGGACGTGCTCTCCGTCGCTGAGCACGACAGCGGGCTGACCCGGCGTTATGTCGAGTCGCGCGCGGCGTCCGCTGACGGCTTCGATTCCACGATCCAGAGCAGCTTGTATGTCGTCCGGGCAGTGCCAGCGTCCGTCGCGTGTGATACCGACGGGCACGATTCTGTAGCGATCCGGTGGGAGCATGGCTGCGACGAAGCGTGCGGAGGCGAGAGATATCTCGTGTTCTGCGGATCGTCCGCCGAAGATGAGGGCAAGTGTGAGCACGCAGCAAGCGTACGAGACCGCCCGTCGGTGTGCAACGACTTGGTGGAGGGGCGACCGGACAAGGAGCAGAGGGTTGGACGTTGAGGAGCCTGCGCGAGGTGACGAAGGTTGGGTATAATCGGACCGATATCGTCCGGGACAAGTGTACGGTGGAGAAGCCTCACTACACACTATATGGCACCAATGTGAGGCGGCGTCGCTGGCCCTACCTGATCGCACTCGCGGTCGCCGTCCTCGCTGCCCTAGGGGTGTGGCAGTTCTTGGCCATGCCGCGCGTCATCGGATTCGAGCCCGAACGTGGGACGTTTCTGAGCACGGCGCGACCTACGGTCGCGCTCGACATCCACGGCTTGGGCGGGCTGAAGGATGTGAAGGTCTCGCTTGACGGTGCCGACGTTACACAGCTGGCAAGGATGGATGGTGACAGGCTCTCTCTCGCCGTCGCCGAACTTGACGATGGCGAGCACTCTGTTTCGTTTGCGGCCTCCAGCTCGAGCATCTTCCGCAGCACCATCTCTGAGGCGTGGCGTTTCACCGTCGACACGACTACGCCGACGCTCGAGCTCGACGCAGCGCTCAAGGACGGACAGGTCAATACGTCGCCGGCGACATTCACGGGAGTTACGGAACCTCTTGCCGACGTAGTCGCGAACGGCGATGGCATGAGCGGAAGCGCGACCGCTGATGCCCAAGGTGCCTTCACCGTCAGTGCTCCGCTGCCCGACGGGCCCTCGAAGGTCACGCTGACAGCGACTGATCGTGCCGGCAACGCGGTCGCTCAGACCCTGTCCGTCTATGTGGATGCCGTTGCGCCGACGCTCACGGTGAGCGAATTGGGAAAGACGCGTTCGAGTGCCGCCCTCAAGGTGAAGATTGTTGCCACCGACCAGATCGGCGAGCCGAAGGTCAAAGTTCTTCTCGACGACGAGGCTCAGAGCATCACAGGCACAGCGAAGTCCAAGCTGCTGAAGGCGACCGACCTTGCTCAGGGTCGCCACACTCTCGTTGTGACCGCGAGCGACAAGGGTGGCAACGTCACCACGTCGAAACAGACCTTCGTGGTTGACAGCAGCGAGCAATTTGGATCCGAGGCTCTGTGGCCCGGTGCTCGCGGCAAAGATGTGAAGGATTTGCAGAAGAGACTGGCGGACTTCGGACTCTTCAGCGGTACACGAAACGGCGTCTACGACGCGCGCACCGAAGCTGCCGTCAAGGAGTACCAGGAGTCACATGGCATGGGAGTGGACGGTCGGGTCGCGGGCGATACGCTTACCGCGCTCGGTGGCCAGATTGTAGTCGACCTGGGTGATCTACGGCTCTACCTCTATCAGGGCAATAAGGTCTACAAGAGCTATGGCATCGCCGTCGGGCAGGCCGCCTATCCTACGCCAACCGGGAGCTTCTACATCGTCAACATGCAGCAGAATCCTACTTGGGTACCGCCCGACTCGGAATGGGCGAAGGGAGCCGAGCCCATCCCTCCCGGACCGAACAATCCGCTGGGGACACGATGGATAGGTATCAACTACTCTGGAGTGGGCATTCACGGCACCCCCGATGATTCGTCGATCGGCACGTATGCCTCGCACGGGTGCATTCGCATGCACATCGCGGACGTCGAGGATCTCTACGACCGGGTTGTCGTCGGCATGCCGGTCACCATCCGGCTCTAGTCGGTCGCGCTCCGGTATACTCGGGTAGACACGGTGAGGAGCCGTGTTCGTCACGTTGTCCGCCGCCCGAGAAGGAGAGGAATGGCCGACGTACGGCCCTTTAGAGGCCTTCGCTACGCTGCCGAGACGCACCTCGATCACCTGGTGGCGCCGCCCTACGATGTGCTGTCCGAGGAGCAGGCACAAGAGCTCCGCCTCCGGAGCCCGCACAATGTGGTGCACGTCGATCTGCCTGTCGGCCCCGGAGAGCCGCCCAGTTCTGCGGCGTACACGCGCGCGGCAGACACGTTTCAAGCATGGCGCCGAGACGGAATCTTACGGCAGGATGAAGGGCCCGCGATCTACTTGGTGGATCAAGAATACCGCGGCCCCGACGGACGCGAGCGTAGACGGCGCGGCTTCATCGCTCGGCTGATGCTCGCCGATTTTAGCGAGCGGGTTGTTCTTCCACACGAGAAGACGCACGCGGGCCCCAAGATGGACCGTCTTTCCCTGTTTAGGACAACACATGCCGACATCAGTCAGATATTCCTTCTCTATCCTGACACAGACGGATGTGTCGCTAAGGCGCTGTCGGTTGCCGCGGCAGGAGCCGACCCGCGTCTTGCTCAGGAGGCACACGACAGGGACGGGAACGTGCACCACCTTGTTCCTGCGCTTGGAGATGCGGCAGTGCACGTCGGGGCGCTGCTGGCAGACAAGCCGCTGTACATCGCCGACGGTCATCATCGGTACGAGACCGCGCTTGCCTATCGAGATGAGCGGCGTGCTGGGGGAGATCACAGTGCCGATAGCCTCATGGTGTACCTCTGCAGCATGGATGACCCCGGTCTCACCGTGTTCCCAACTCACCGCCTGATCAAGCGCGGAGCAATGCCGGGAACGGCAGAGGTGCTCCAGCGTCTCTCTGGCGACTTCATCGTCGAGCACGGTCCCACCGGGGACATTGCAGCCTGCCGAGCGTTCATCACCACGGGACTCAAGAGTGCGTCGGAGTCTGGTGGTGTCTTCGGTCTCTACTTCCCGCGAGAGGGTAGTTGTGTCCTCGCGCACTTGCGTGATCGCGCGCTACCTCTGCGGCTCGAGCGGGAGGGCCTCTCTCCGGTTGGGGCCGGGCTTACCGTAACGCTGCTTCACTACGGGATCCTGCGTGACTGCTGCGGTCTGGACCCTGCTCACAGCGAAGGTGTCATAGACTACGTGAGCGACATCGACGACGCGTTCTCGCGTCTCACTGATGAGACGTACGGTTGCGGTGCGTTCATCAACCCAACGCGCGTCGACGAAGTGAGAGCGATCGCCGATCGCGGCGAGACAATGCCGCAGAAGTCGACGTACTTCTACCCCAAGCTGCTCTCCGGACTAGTTCTTGATGCTCTGGGTGAGTAGCTGCTGGGAACGTGCGTGAGCTCGGTCTGATCTTCGCGTCGTCGCTGCTCGTCGCATACTCAGGCGCGCTCATGCCGGGTCCCATGCTGACGATCGTGATTGCCGAGAGCCCACGTCAGGGCGTCAAGACGGGGCCACTGGTGGTGCTGGGTCACGCGCTGCTCGAACTAGCGCTGCTCGTGGCGCTGATCGTCGGACTCGGGCCTGTGCTCACGCGACCTGCGGTGCACGCGACGTTGGCAGTCGTCGGAGGGATCATGCTGATAGGGACTGCAGCGTCGATGTTCCTGACCGTCGCGCGGCGTCAAGTGGATCTCACACAATCGTTGGAGACGGGAACGGTGAGGCATGTTCGTACCGTCGCTGCGGGGGCGGTGGCCAGTCTCTCGAATCCGTACTGGGTGCTCTGGTGGGCTACTATTGGACTGAGTCTGGTCACGCAGGCGTATCTGCTCGGTCTGGCCGGCGTCATCGCCTTCTACCTTGGACACATCCTTGGTGATCTCACGTGGTTCACCGCAGTGAGCGGTCTGGTTGCAGCTGGCCGAAGGTGGATATCCCAGCGTCTCTACTACGGCATGATCGTGGTCTCAGCGTGCTTCCTCGTCCTACTTGCCGGCTGGTTCTTCGTTTCGGGGGTGCGGACAATCATCGCTTCCTAGTCTGCGCAGCGACCGAGGAGACGAGCTCGAAGGTCTCGCCTGCTTGGGGCGTCAAGCTTTCGCAGCACAGCTCGACAATGCGCTCGTGCCGTGGCGTGCGAGATCGTGAGACGCATCGCGAGTGAATCGGTCGTCTCTCCCGCGAGGAGACAAAGAAGGACGTCTGCCTCGCGGTGAGTGAGCTGCTGGATCGAGGTGGTGACCGGTGTCGATGAGCGTGCATATGCAAAGGTGGCTCGTCCGTTCAGCGCGGTCAAGCGGAGGATGACGTCGGTGCAGGCGTGTATGGCGTGCACCGCGACGAGACACTCCGGACCGCTCACGTAGCCGACGGTCAGTGGCGAGTGGTGCCGTGGTTCGGCCGTGAGAGGCTGGACACGGAGAGACGCACATCGCGGACAGCTGTCGAGGCGGTCGAGTCCCAGGAAGCGAATCTCGCAAGATGGCTCGTTCGCGGCTGGTCTACTCGTCTCCTGGAGGACGCCGAATCCGAGATCGGACGCTGCTTGAATGGCGTGGATGCGGAGCAGCGCATCTGGCTCCACGATTCTCGCCGAAGGAAGCGGGCGCGGCATTTGGGACCTGCGGGTTGTGGGCAAGAGCGGGGCCGTGCCCCGCGCTGTGTAGTCGTCGACGAGTCTGCGGTTCATCGTGCTTCCTTTCGCGATGTGCGCATGGCTGCAGGCAATGGGTGCAACCCGAGTGAGTTGTGTCGTGTCGAGCGATGCTAGAACGGATGACCACGGGGGGCGTCAGCCCACGGTTCGAGCCGGTCTATACGGCGACCGTCTCGGCCCGCGGCGGAAGTGACGATGCGATACACTGGAGCGTGCCCTGACGAAGCCGCTCGAGAAGGTGAGCACATGGATGTCCGTGTCACAATCACGCCTAAACAGGGCATTCTCGACCCGCAAGGAGCGACGGTTGAGCGTGCGCTGCCGGCGCTCGGTTTCGCTGGGGTGAGCGATGTGCGCGTTGGGAAGTTCATCGAGCTTACAGTCGACCCACCGACCGGAATGACTCGGGACGAGCTCCGCGCTATGGTCGACGACATGTGTCGGAAGCTGCTCGCCAATCCCATCATCGAGGACTACTCCTTCGATCTTGGCGAGGAATGAGGAGCCGAATGGGCACGTCACGCAAACGCGCTCGTTTCGGGGTGGTCGTCTTTCCGGGGTCCAACTGCGATGAGGACACGCGACACGCGCTCAGCACCTTTGCGGATGCGGATGTCGAGTTCTTGTGGCACAAGGACACGGATCTTCGCAACGTCGATGCCATTGTGCTGCCCGGCGGTTTCAGTTACGGCGACTACCTGCGCTGCGGGGCAATCGCTCGCTTCAGCCCCATAATGCAGTCCATCACCGACTTTGCCACCAGAGGTGGACTCGTTCTGGGTATCTGCAACGGCTTCCAGATTCTTACAGAGGCCGGTCTTCTTCCGGGGGCGCTTCTGCGCAACACGGGTCTCAAGTTCGTCTGCCGCTACGTCAATCTGCGTGTAGAAGCCACAGATGGCGCCTTCACCCGTGCATACGAGGATGGGCAAGTCTTGCGCATCGTTGTCAAGCACAACGACGGCAACTACACGGTCGATCCGGCGACGCTGGCGAGCATGCAAACGAACGGACAGGTGCTGATGCGCTATGTTGATGCCTCCGGAGGCTGTACTCCCGATGCCAATCCAAACGGGGCTCTCGACGACATAGCCGGAGTCTGCAACGCTGCTGGCAACGTCTTCGGGCTCATGCCCCACCCGGAGAACTCGGTCGAGTCCACACTCGCCGGCGGCGCGGATGGGCGCGGCATCTTCCAGAGCATGATCGACACGATTCTGGAAAGAAGGGCAGCTTCATGAGCCGGCGTGCGACACTCGATGCGGCCATCAAGCTCGGTCTGTCGGAGGAAGAGTACGCGCACATCTGCGAGATTCAAGGCGGCGAACCGACGTACGTAGAGTTGGCCATCTACTCGCTCATGTGGAGTGAACACTGCAGCTACAAGCACTCTCGTCCGGTGCTGGGCCGGTTCCCCACCAAAGGGTCTCGAGTGCTCCAGGGCCCCGGCGAGAACGCCGGCGTTGTCGACGTCGGCGACGGTTGGGCGGTGGCCATGAAAGTAGAGAGCCACAACCACCCGAGCGCTGTTGAGCCGTTTCAGGGTGCGGCTACAGGTGTGGGCGGAATCGTTCGTGACATCTTCACGATGGGAGCGCGTCCTTGCGTGAGTCTCAACTCGCTACGCTTCGGCGAGCTCACCGACGCGCGTCAACGCTATCTGATCGACGGGGTCGTTGGCGGCATCGCGCATTACGGCAATTGCCTAGGGGTTCCCACGGTCGGCGGGGAGATCTATTTTGAGCCCAGCTACGCGGGGAACTGCCTGGTTAATGCACTCTGTGCGGGACTCATCCGCAGCGATGGCATCATGCGTGCTGTCGCCAGCGGGGTGGGCAACTCCGTTGTGCTCATAGGGTCGAAGACTGGACGTGACGGCATCGGCGGGGCCAGTGTCTTGGCCAGCCAGGAGTTCGACGAGACGCTCGAAGAGAAGCGCCCCAGTGTTCAGGTGGGCGATCCGTTCATGGAAAAGAAGCTCATCGAGGCCTGTCTCGAACTCCTCGATCGCGGTCTCGTCGTGAGCATGCAGGATCTCGGTGCCGCGGGCCTGACGAGCTCGAGCAGTGAGATGGCGAGCAAGGGCCTCGTCGGTCTAGATATTCACGCTGATCGCGTCCCGCTGCGCGAGGCGGACATGGAGCCGTGGGAGATCATGATCAGCGAAAGTCAGGAGCGAATGCTGGCGATCGTGACCGCAGAGCAGCTCGCCGATGTTCTTGCGGTTTGCGCGCGCTGGGATCTGGATTGCACCGAGATCGGGGAGGTTACGGACAGCAAGATGCTGCGTGTCTTCTGGCACGGGCAACGCGTTGCCAGCATTCCAGCACGTCGCCTTGCTGACGAGAGTCCAATAATTCGTACGCCTTCGGCTAAGCCGGGGTACATTGCCGACGAGCCTCTGCAGGTGACGGCTTCGTCGTACTCTGAACCGGAGGACCTTCGTGAAGTCCTCCTCGCCTTGCTGCGATCGGGAAACATCGCGAGCAAGCGCTGGGCGTACGAACAGTACGACTACATCGTTCAGGCGAACACGGTGCAGATTCCTGGCGGCGATGCTGCTGTGCTGCGCATCAAGGGTGGTCAGCGTGGCATGGCGTTCGCGATCGACTGCAATGGCCGTCACTGTTATCTTGATCCGTATCGTGGTGCCAAGGCGGCCGTGGCCGAGGCAGCACGCAACCTGTCCTGTACTGGCGCGCTTCCTGTGGCAGTCACGGACTGCCTGAACTTTGGCAACCCAGAAAGGTCGGAGATCTACTGGCAGTTCGAGCAGGCTGTGGAAGGTATTTCGCAGGCCTGTGAAGCGCTTGGGACTCCCGTTGTAAGCGGCAACGTGAGTTTCTACAACGAGAGCTTCGGTCGAGCTATCTACCCCACCCCAGTCATCGGCATGCTCGGCGTGTTCGACGATGTCGCACTACATGTCGATAGCGCCTTCAAGAACGAAGGCGACGTGATCGTCCTGCTCGGGCCTGCGCAAGCGTGGATCGACGGCTCCGAGTACCAGAAGGTGTGGCATCGCCGCGTCGAAGGGCGGGTCCCGGACGTCGATCTTGCCTGCGAGGCGGAGCTTCAGCGTGCGCTGCGCGCCGCAATAGCCGCCGGACTTGTGAAGAGTGCGCACGACTGTGCCGAAGGTGGGCTGATCACGGCGCTCGCCGAATGCTGTATCTCCAGTGGTACGACCGGCGGCGCCTCGTTCGCAGAGCCCGAAGCGCCTGCGCGTCTCTCGGCCGGAGGTCGCTGGCTTGGCGCGACGGTCGATCTAACCGCAGCGGCGAATGGCCTATCGGAGGGAGTGGGCACTCGCTCGGACGTTCTGTTGTTCGGTGAGGCACCCACGCGCGTGATTGCATCAGTGAACCCACAAGACCTTCCTGCTGCACTCGCAGCTTTCGAGTCGGTGCCGGTCGCCGTTCTGGGTTCCGTGACCAACGATCTCTTGACGTGTACGATGAACTCGCGTGAATTGGTCTCGATTCGTGTTGGCGAGCTCTGTGACGCCTACGAGTCGTTGCCAGAACAGCTTGCATAGCCCGATTCCTGGTCGCATGCGCACCGATCATTTTCACGACAAGTGCGGTGTCTTCGGCATCTACGCGCCGGGCTTCGACGTGGCGCGGCTCACCTACTTTGGCCTGTATGCACTGCAGCACCGCGGTCAGGAAAGCGCCGGGATTGCGGTGAGCGATGCTGGCCAGATCACGGTGATCAAGGATCTGGGCCTCGTGAGTCAGGTGTTCAGCGAACCGGTGCTCACCAGTCTGAGCGGCGACCATGCGATCGGACACGTTCGCTACTCCACTACCGGCTCGACCCACTGGCAGAACTCCCAGCCGCTCGTCCGCAGTCGCAACGGCGATGTGATTGCGTTGGGCCACAACGGCAATCTCGTGAATACCGACGAGCTGCGTTCAGATCTGATCCGGCAGGGCGTGAAGTTCCGCGGGACAACCGACACTGAAGTCATCACTGCGCTCATCGCTCATGAGGCGGAGGGCGACCTTCTGGGGGCTGTCCGCACGGCCGTCTCCAAGATCCGCGGCGCCTTTTCGGCGGCCGTGATGAGCGGTCGGGCGCTGGTTGGCTTCCGAGATCCCTACGGTGTTCGGCCGCTTTGTCTGGGCGAGTACGAGGGCAATCCGGTAATCAGCAGCGAGACGGCGGGGTTGGACATCGTGGGTGCTCGTTTCGTGCGGGAGGTGCTCCCCGGCGAGATCATTATTGTTGACGAGGATCACGGTATGCGCTGCGAGCTTGTCGAGTTGGAGGGCGCGCGTCCGGCGCTCTGCATATTTGAGTTCATCTACTTCGCGCGGCCGGATAGTGTCATGGCTGGTCGCACGCTCCACCTTGTGCGTCAGGAGATGGGTCGCCATCTCGCCCTAGAGGCGCCGGTGGAGGCGGATCTCGTGATTCCCGTGCCTGACACGGGCATGCCGGCGGCGATCGGCTACGCTGCCGCCTCTGGTATTCCGTATGCGGAAGGACTCATCAAGAACCGCTATGTTCAGCGGACCTTCATCCAGCCAGACGATCACCTGCGCCAAGTCGGTATCCGCATGAAGCTCAATCCACTGTCGGCAGTCATCCGCGGCAAGCGGCTGGTGGTTGTTGACGACTCCATTGTGCGCGGCAACACGACGGGGAAGCTCGTCGAGATGCTCTACGCAGCCGGTGCTCGGGAGGTTCACCTCAGGATCAGTTCGCCGCCAATCCGCTTCCCCTGCTACTACGGAATCGACATGGCGACGCGGGCAGAGCTGATCGCCGCTCGCCTCAGTGTCGATGAGATCTGCGCCAAGGTCGGGGCTACTAGTCTTCACTACCTCACGCTGGACGGGCTGCAGGCCAGCACCGGTTTGCCTTGCACGGAGTTCTGCCGAGCGTGCTTCACGGGCGACTACCCCATCGACGTGCCCACTGAGTACGCAATGTGCAAGATGCGATTCGAGCAAGACAAGGGGCAGTGTGAGCCGTAACCGTATGTCGCGCGGTCGAGCACCAGGGACTCCATGGACCGTGGCATAGAATGCATGAAGGCGAGCCCACAAGTACCAACTAGGAACCTCGGGGACTGATGAGCGAAGGCCACGTTCACTACACATATGAGCAAGCGGGCGTCGACGTTGCGGCGGGGAATCGTGCAGTCGACCTTCTGAAGCAGCGCCTCAAGAGTACGCGCCATCCGCTGGTTCTTGGTGGTCTCGGGGGCTTTGGGGGGGCTATGCGTCTCCCCCGCCTCAAGGACCCGGTTCTGGTCGCCAGTACCGACGGCGTCGGGACCAAGATAGAGATCGCGCGAAAGCTGGGGCGTCTCGACACCGTTGGCATCGACCTCGTGGCAATGAGCGTCAACGATGTCTCCGCGTGCGGAGCTGTGCCGCTGTTCTTCCTTGACTACCTCGTTGTCGGCCGTCTTGTGCCCGAAGAGGTTGCGACGATCGTGGCTGGCGTGGACGAGGGCTGCCTGCGGGCGCAATGCGTCCTTCTGGGCGGCGAGACGGCAGAGCATCCCGGGCAGTTTCCCGACGGTGACTTCGATCTCGCCGGTTTCGCTGTTGGTCTCGCCGAACGAGACGAGTTGTGGGGACCGCACCTCGTTCGCGAAGGGGATGTTCTTCTTGGCCTCGACTCGAGTGGGCTCCACTCAAACGGCTTCAGTCTCGTGCGCCATCTTCTGCGGGAGCGGAACGTCGATCTTGACGCTGCCTTCGGCGCTGCTGACGCGCAGTGGGTTGAGGCAGACGTGAACGAGAGCGTCGGTGATGTGCTCCTGACGCCCACTAATATCTACAGCCCCGTTCTCCACGATCTCGGTCATTGTGGTGGCGTCCACGCCGCTGCTCATATCACCGGCGGCGGTTTTCCCGACAACATAGGTCGAGCTGTTCCGGACGACCTGTGCGCGGTTCTTGATCTCGCGAGCTGGGTGCCGCCGCGCGTGTACACCTGGCTGCACTCATTGGGCGTGGAGCCTCGCGAAATGCTGAATACGTTCAATTGTGGCCTTGGGATGGTTGTCGTCGTCGATCCGGCCTACGTCGAACGACATCTTGCCCTTCTTGACGGTGCGGGTATTGGTGCGCGGGCCGTCGGTGCAGTTGCGTCGAGGAGCGGGGGTTCGGCGGTGCAGTATCGAAGGGCGCTTCAACTGTGAGGATGGTCGATCTCATCGGTTGCGGGGCCCTCAATGTTGACCTCGTCTACCGTCTGCCGAGGACGTCACCTCTCTGGCAGGAGGTTGGGCCGCCCGGATCCGAGCAAATGATGGACGCTGCGTTGCGGCGGGTCGTCGACGAGATGCTCGGAGACACGCAGCCCGTGCGTGCTGGCGGCGGACAAGCGGCAAACACGGTTGCCGCCATGGCTCGCCTTGGATATCGCGCTGCAATGATCGGCCGCGTTGGAGCGGACGACGAAGGTCGATACGCTCTGGCGGAACTCGCGCCGGGTGATGGACGTCTCGTGGCGCGTGCCGGTGAAACTGGGCGCGTGTACGTATTGCTGGATGAAGATGGTGAGCGGCGTAATCTCGTGTGGTCGGCCGCGAACGACGCTTTTGCGCTCGCCGACGTTCCCAAGCGACCTCCTCGGGCCCGATTCGCCCTCTTCACATCGTACGTTGGCGACGGCCCGCTTGCGGCGCAGTTGGCGCTGCTCGAGCGGCTTGATCCAGAGACACAAGTCGCCTTCGATCCAGGCGAGATTTACGCTCGAAAGGGCGTCAAGAGATTCTTGCCCATCCTCCAGAGATGCGCCTATCTCTTCGCGAGCGAACACGAACTCGAGGTGATGTGCGGCTTGTCTCTGCCGGAGTCGCTGGATTTCGTCCTCAGCGCCGGAGTCAATCTGGTCGTATGCAAGATGGGTAGCCGCGGCGCTCGCCTCGTTGGACGCCGCGTCGACATGTACGTTCCACCACTGCCGGCGGAGGTGGTCGACGTGACCGGCGCCGGCGATGTCTTCGCGGCGGGATTTCTCGCGGCTCTCGTCGAGCAGGTCGGGTTGGAGAGCGCTGGCAGATTAGGCGCTTGGGCTGCCAGTCGCGGCATTTCAGGTATCGGCCGGAGTGGCTACCCGGACGCGAAAGCCTGGCGCGCTCGGCTGGCCGAAGAACGCGGCGAAAGACTGGCGGCTACGGCGCTAGAACGAGATGGAGAGGTGTCGAGAGGACGGCTTCAATGAGGATCGGCTGGATGTCGACGGGTCGTGATCAGGCCGCGTGCAACCTCCTTGCGGACGTGGTTGCCCGCGCCCGGCGCGACGGCGTGTCTCTCGACATCGCGGCCGCCTTCTGCGATCGCGATATCGGCGAGGCGCCCGAGAGCGATGCGTTTCTCTCGCTCGCCGGCGGCCTCGGCATTCGGACGATCACGTTGTCCAGTGCTGCGAGTTGGCACGCTGCCAAGACGACTGGGGTGAGCCGTGAGGTGTGGCGCGACGCCTATCATGAGCAAGTCACAGAACTCCTCCGCCCGCTCGGTCTCAGCGTGCTCGTAATGGCCGGGTACATGCTCATCGCTAGTGCGGATATGTGTCGTGAGCATGCTCTGTTGAATCTGCATCCCGCCCTTCCTGGTGGCCCGACGGGAACGTGGCAGGAAGTGATCTGGGAACTGCTCGACCGTGAAGCGACAGAGACGGGCGCCATGATGCACCTGGCCACAGAAGAACTTGACCGTGGCCCGGTGATCGCTTTCTTCCGCTTCCCTATCACTGGTGGAGCTTGGGAGCCGCTATGGGACCAGTTCCGCGCCAAACGTAGTGCCCGAGGTCTGACGGCCATCATGGCCGAAGAGGGCGAGCGCGAGCCGTTGTTCGCGGAGGTTCGCCGATGGGGCGAGGTCAGAGAGATCCCCCTCCTATATCAGACTCTGTGCCAGTTTTCGTCAGGAAAGCTGCGCGCAGAAGGCGACAGTGTTCTTGCCGGCGCGGCACATATGCCGCTGGATCTTACCTGCTTGGTCGAAGCTGAAATGGTGAAGCAATGAGCACTGCTCAAGACGGCTCGCCATCGCGTGGCTCACGGCGAATCTACGTCACCGACTGTGAGGGTCCGCTCACCAAGAACGACAATGCAGAAGAGATCGCCGAGCGGTTCATCCCGCAAGGGGCCGAGTTCTTCGCGCGGCTCAGCCGGTATGACGACTATCTCGCCGATGTCCTGCAGAGGGTCGACTACAATGCCGGCGACACGCTGCGACTCCTGCCCCCATTTCTCAAGGCATTCGAGGTCACCGATGACGACTTGGAGGCGTTCTCTGCCGAAGGTGTTCTGCTCGTCCCGGGCGCCCTCGACGTGCTCAGTCGGACTCGCGCGCTCATGCCGGCCTTCATCATCTCCACTTCGTACACCGCGTACATTCGCGCGCTCTGCGAGCTTGCCGATTTCCCGCTGAGCAACGTGCGCTGCACCGAATTGAGCCTCGATGAGTGGCAGATGTCCGAGTCGGAGAAGGCTTGGCTGCGGAGTCAAGCGGATCTCGTCATGCAGCGGAATCTCATCACCATCCCTGATACGGCGAGAGGTGCCAGCGATCTCACTCGGGAAGATCGCGACACGACTCAATTCCTTGATGATCTCTTCTGGACGCAGATGAAGGGGCGCGTCGCCGGAGACATGCTGGCCGCGGTTCGTCCCATTGGCGGGGGGATGAAGCTTGCGGCGCTCGAAGACGTGCTCGCTGCTGAAGCGGTCGTTGGCGAAGACGTCATGTACGTCGGCGATTCGATCACAGACGTAGAGCCGCTGGCTGCTGTGGCGTCGTGGGGTGGCGTTGCGCTGAGCTTCAACGGGAACGCCTATGCGCTCGAGGCTGCCGAGTTCGCTGCGGCCAGCCCCGATGCCGAGGTGACTGGGGATCTTGCTGAATTGTTTGCAGAGGGCGGCCGCGCGGCGGTTCTCGCTGCAGTCCGAGGCTGGCCGCGCGCGAAGAAGGGTGCGAGCCCAGCAGGCAGAGAACGCGCCTATGTGGGCGTCATAGCCGACGAGCTGCCCGTTCTCGCCGAGCGCTCCGCCGCACTCCGGCGCAGTGTGCGTGGCGAGCGCGCGGCTCGTCTCGGGTAGCGAGGCCCCCGCCTCTCGCGCACGTAGCGGCGGTCGCCGCTGCGTCGCCGCCGATGCCACGGAGCACCTCTTGACCACGCGCAGCGTGCCGGGGTACCGTACACTGTACGGTACCTGTCGGAGCGGAGGATCTGTGGACGGCGTGGGCAGTATTCTCGAACCTCGTTCGCCGTTGACGCGAGAGCGCATTGTTGCTTTGGCGCTACGTATCATCGACGAGCAGGGTCTGGAGGCCCTGAACATGCGTCGACTCGCGGCGGAAGCTGGGGTCAAGCCCATGTCCCTCTATCATCATTTCCGCAACAAGCAGTCGATTCTGGATGCAGTTGGAGAAGCCATCGCGTCAGCCGCACTTGGCGCCTCGGCGCCTGATCCGCGGTGGGCGGCGCGGGTGCGCCAGTTGTTCATGGGCCTGCACGCCCTCACCGAGGCGCACCCGCGCGCGCTCCCGCTCATCTCGACGGCGGTGATCCGCACTCCCAGCGGCCGTCGTTGGATGGACGAGCTTATGGAGACACTCCTCTCGGCCGGGTTCAGCGAGGAGCGTGCTGTCACCATCTATCACGCCCTTGGGGCGTATACCATGGGGATGGGCTACGCTCGCATGCTCGCCGGCGACGTTCAGGCACGCGACATCATTCTCCAGCTTGCTGGCCACGGGCGGGACTACCCCAGCCTGCTCCGCGTCGGGTGGCGACTCGCCGTGTGGGATAGGCCGGGCGAATACGAGACTGGTCTCGACGTTCTCTTGGCGCACTTCGCTGCTGACTAGGTTGGAACACCGTGAGGGGTCGGGATGATCTCGTCCACGGAGACGGCCATGAATTCGCTTCCCTGGCTGCCTGTTCCGATTGTGGAGAAACTGCGGATGAGGCGTGCTGTGACGGTGTGCCTGCGCCACTTCACGATGTGCGGCCTTTCTAGTAACCTGCCAGGAGCCACGATGTGGCGCAATGACTGGGGCAGGGGGCTGTCTCCGCCAGCAATCCATAAAAAGGAGCGAGCCAGTGAAGGTTAAGCGAGCCCTCATCTCCGTGTTCGACAAGAGTGGCCTCGAAGCGTTTGCGCGGGGCCTGACCGACATGGATGTCCAGATCATCTCGACCGGCGGGACGGCCAAGATGCTCACGGAATCTGGGCTGCCGGTCACGCTCGTTGAGGAGGTAACCGGCTTCCCCGAGATGCTTGATGGCCGTGTGAAGACAATGCACCCTCGTCTGATGGCCGGCATTCTGGCGCGCCGCGACGTCTCAGAGCACATGAGCACAATCGCCGGCCACGAGATTGAGCCAATCGACATGGTCGTGTGTAGCCTCTATCCGTTTGAAGAGGTCGCCGGGCGTCGCGGCGTAGACGATGCCGTCGTGATCGAGAACATCGACATTGGCGGCCCGACCATGATTCGCGCGGCCGCCAAGAATCACGAAGCGGTGGCCGTCGTCACCAGTTCGAGCGACTATGGTCAGCTGCTGGACGAGATGCGTGCTTCCTCAGGCGAGCTGTCGCCGGAGACGCTCCGCGGGCTTGCTGCGAAGGCCTTCCATCGTACGGCGCATTACGACTGCTGCATCGCGAGCTGGTTCGGAGAAACTAACGCCGATTTCCCCGACTTCATGATGCGTGACTACAGCAAGGTGCTGGATCTGAAGTACGGCGAGAACCCACATCAGCGGGCTGCCTACTATGCGGAGGTCGGTCAGCCGACCCATTTGCTCTCGGGCGTCGAGCAGCTCCACGGCAAGCAGATGGGGTTCAACAATCTCTACGATCTCCACGCAGCGCGAGCGATCTGCGATGAGTTCACGCTGCCATGCGTCGTGATCATCAAGCACAACAACCCGTGTGGTTGCGCGCTGGCTGAGAATCTCGCGGCGGCGTACGACAAAGCGTTCGCATGTGATCCCGAGAGTGCCTACGGATCGGTTATTGCCGTGAACCGTACGGTCGACATGGCTCTTGCCGAGCGGCTCAACGAGCTGTTCGTCGAGGTTCTCTATGCTCCCGGCTACGACGACGACGCTCTCGAGCTCCTCACGCAGAAGGCGAATATCCGCGTGCTCAGAGGCGAAGAGCGCAGACAGATCAATCCGGGCGAGTTCGATTTCAAGCGCGTAACCGGCGGGGTTCTTGTGCAGGACCGTGACTCAGAAGTGGAGGAACGTGACGAGATGACGGTGGCGACAACTCGTCATCCCTCAGATCAAGAGTGGGGAGACATGCTCTTCGCATTTCGCGTGGCCAAGCACGTGAAGTCAAACGCCATTGTCATTGCCAAAGATCTAGCAACTCTGGGGGTCGGCGCTGGCCAGATGAGCCGCGTAGACTCCACGCGGATAGCCATTGAGAAGGCTCGGAGCGACCTTCGCGGCGCCGTTGTTGGGTCGGATGCGTTCTACCCCTTTCCGGATGCCGTCGAAATGGCTCTTGAGCAGGGCATTACCGCGGTCATGCAGCCGGGAGGATCGAAGGGTGACGAGGCGGCGATCAAGGCGTGTGACGCTGCGGAGGCGGCGATGGTGATGACGGGTCGTCGCCACTTCCTCCACTAGGTTCGCCGCTCCGCCGGATCTCAACGCAACAGCCCCGCCTTGCACAGACGAGTGTGCGAGGCGGGGCTGCGTGGTTTGCTGGCGCCGCGGTGGCGCCGGGTGGCCTCAGTACCTTCTAGCGGCCGCGATGGCCGCAGATGGTAGAATTCTACTCCCGGGCCGCTAGCTCAGTTGGCAGAGCAGGGGACTTTTAATCCCAAGGTCGTTGGTTCGAATCCAACGCGGCCCACCATTCATCTTCCGGCCCGCTGGGTTCAGCGACTCTTGCTCGTGCCGAGCGTCCCCTGGTTACGGCTGGATAACGCCAGCGATCATGAGGCCGAACAAAACGGCCAGGATGATGGCGCCGCCAATCAACGGTGCGTACTTCTTCAGTGATGGACTCATGTCTTGCCTCCGTCGTTCAAGTCGGTTTGCCGGGCAATTGTGCCAGTTCAGACGCCGCTGACGCTGCATCTGCGCTGCAATAGCGGGTCGGCTGGGTGCCACGGGAAGTCACGCGCTCCAACGACCTTTAGTCGCGCGACTAACTAATAGAAGCTAGCGCGTGACTAAGGATGCTGAAAGCGCGAAACGAAAGATGATGACACCTAGCTGCGTGTCACGAAAAGAGTATGGCTCACTCCCCTTCCCCGAGCGAGCCACCTAGTGAGGACGTGACGCTGTCCAGCGACAAGACGGCCGCTACCCGGATCGCAGAACAGATCCAGGTAGCGGCCCGACTACCGATCAAGCACAATTTAACCTCCACGGTGAACACCGTGGACCCAGCACCAATTCTTGCATATGCGAGTACTTCGCGCAAGGCGCCACCGACGACGACTGCCGTGGTGGAGAACCTGCGCCGCTGAAAAGGTATAATCCGACGGCAGTCCTCGTGCCCCCATCGTCTAGCGGCCTAGGACACCGGCCTTTCAAGCCGGCGGCACGGATTCGAATTCCGTTGGGGGCACCAGCGCTCTTCCGGGAGTCCTGTGCGAGCCTCTGAGCGTTCCCTTTCAGCCGTTGCCGCAGTCGCTTTCGCTCGTCACTCTTCGTTCGCGCGCAACTCTGCGTGTCCGAAGCCAGACTCGGCAGGGGACCTGACGGCGCAACCACAAGCGGCCGAGCGCCGCCGAGTTGGCTGCAAGAGTCCGAGCGTCCGGTGGTGACTCCGGTACGCACGGTGGTGCCGGCATCACGGGTCTGCCCGCCACAGCTTCGCCGTCACCAGACGGGAGTCAGTATCATAGATTCCGCCGACGGAGAATGGAGGTAGCGATGGCCACAGCGGAGATAGACAGCGGGATCTGCGGGTTTGGCGCTGTCGTGCACGCGCGCGCCGAAGGAAAGGTCGTACGCATCGAGATCGACAGCGACTGTCCGCACGTACGGGCGCTAGCGGCGGAGCTCACGGAGGTGAGCCCGTTTGCGGAGATCAGCTTCCGCGGAGAGGGTCCACAGACCTTCCGCGTGGCGGCGAAGCACCTGGCTCATGCGGCGTGTCCGGTCCCCGTAGGGATTATCAAGGCCATCGAGGTTGAGGCCGGCCTTGCCCTTCCGAAGGAGGCCAATATCAGGCCGGAAAGGGATTGACTAGCGGGTGAGTCGGAAGCGCCAGACTGCTACGGAGAACAGTCCGACAGACCATGCGACGGCGACCCCCACGGCTGGCAAGACCTCGTTGAGGCCGGCGCCTCTCAGGATGATTGCACGCAGTGCGTCCAGAATCCATGCGGTTGGGAGTACGTGCCCGACCGCCTGGAACGTCTCACCGGTGACTTCGAGCGGGAACCATGCGCCGGACAATGCCGATACGGACATGGAGACGAGGACGGTGGTGGCAACGAGGGCTTGCTCGCTCGGCAGGAGTGAAGCCAGCAATAGGCCCAGCGTAGAAGCGACCAGCGAGAGTGAGATCATGACGACGATCAAGGCCGCAGGGCTGTTGAGGTAGGCGACGCCGAACAGCAACTCTCCAGCGCTGATCAGGATTACCTGCTGGAGCAACGTGAGCAGGAACATCCCCGCACTCTTGCCGGCGATGAGCTCCCAGCGACGAAGCCGCGTCGTCATGAGGCGCAGAAGCGTGGAGTTTCGGCGCTCCTGTATGACGGCAACGCCGGCGGTGAGCATGCTGAAGAGGATGAAGTTGATGAGCATGCCGGGAGAGCTCAGGACGAACCCGCTCGGGATTTCGCCCGACGGTGTGCCGGAGGCGATGACGGAAATGCTGGCCGTTGGATCGGCCAGCGACGCGGTGGCCAATTCATGCGCAGCCTCCCGCGCCTTGTTGCTGCTGTCCTCACCGGGGCTCACAACCGCAACAGCAGCTCTGGCAGCCATCTCCCCGGATACCACCGTGCCGGCTGCTCGAGTGACTTCTGTGAGCGCCGTCTGAACGCCTGACGATCCGGACATGCCGACGAGTGAAACGGCAGGAGTTCGGCCGTCGAGTACGGCAGCGGTGAACCCAGCCGGAATCAAGAGGGCCGCGGTCATGCGCCCTTCGTCGACGGCCGTCTCTGCCTCGTCGGCAGTCATTATGGTCACCTTGACGACCGACGACTGCTCCAGAAGCTCCACGAGCCGGTCAGACGAGGCGCCGCCATCCGCGTTTGAGACAGCGAGCAGGAGGCGGTTGCTGCTGCTCTGGAACATGATGCCAAAGAACGCTGTGAATGCGAGTGGCATGATCACAGTGAACAGGAGCGCGAGTCTGTCACGGCGCGCTTCGAGGAGGTCCTTGGTAGCAAGCGTCCAGATCCTCGGCGACATGGTCCCTCAGCTGAAACGACGGCGAAAGAGCAGGACCGCTGCGACGAAGAACGCCAGGCCGAATGCGAGCGCGACGAGCAGATTGACGCCGACATCGGTGAGCCTGCCGCCTCGCATGGTCGTGTCCCAGGCGAGAAGCAGCCAGCCGTTCGGCGTGAGTCTTTGGAGCGTCGCGTAGATTCCGGTCATCGCCGCAGTGCCCACGAAATTGCCGCCGACGAGCGCCAGGATCAGATAGACGCCGGCGCTGATTGCTCCAGCTTGGCCAGGTGTTCGGACCAGCGAGACGATCAGCAAGGCGAGGCTGGCCGCAACCGCTGCTGCCGTCAAGGTGAGCATGACAACGGCGTCGATGCCGCCCCAGTGGATACCGAATATCAGCCTTCCGGCGATGAGCAGGATTACTGCCTGAACGGCGACCGTCGTGAACACGCTGGCGAACTTTCCGGCGAGTATGGTGCGGCGCGGAGTGGGCGTTGTGAATAGTCTCGGCAGCGTGCCGGCTTGATCCTCATCGAGGATTGTCCGGGCCACGTTCGACGCCCCAAAGAAGAGAAAGAACACCATCATGCCGGCGAGAATGACGCCGGTCACGCTCACGTCCTCCGTCTTCTTGCCCTCCGGAAGCTGCGGCGAGCGCTGTGTCACGGTTACACCAGCGCTGCCACCCTGATCGATGAAGCCTGCAGCGGCGGCCTCTGCGAGCTCTGCGGCCTCGCCGATGCGGCCGCTTCGGATTGCCAGGCCAGCTGCCGCTGCGGCTGCGGCACGGGCGCCGTTGAAGGTGACAAGAGTCTGTTCAACGACGCTCTTGGTGATGTCGCCGCCGATCCCCCGAGTTGGATCCTCGTATACCTCGACCGTGGTCTTGGAGGTGGACGAAGAGCCGAGGATTGCCTTGCTGAAGTCGGCGGGGATGATCACCGCCACGGCGTCCTCTGCGCCGTCGACCCGGCGACGCGCCTCCGCGGCCGTGGTGACTTCGCTCACATCGAACAGGTCGTTGAGATCCGCGCTTCTGAGGACGTCCACAATCGCGTCGCCGGCCACGTGCGACGCGGCGTCGGCCGATGTGCTCACCCCCTCGTCTTCATTCGCCACGACAACCTTCGTAGCTGAGATCGAGAACGACTCGTCGCCGCCGAAGGCGAAGCCGAGTAAGGCGGCCAAGGCAAGTGGTGCCAGAAGCATCATGGTGAGCGCCGGCAGATTGCGAGCTGTGCTCCGCAAGTCCTTCCACGCCATGGCCAGGATCTGGTTCATTCGCGCAGAGCTCTTCCTGTTAGGTGGAGGAAGACCATTTCTAGGTTGGGCTCGGCCACGGACATTTCGATGATGCGAGTGCCTGCGGCTGCGGCTTCTTCGAAGAGGCGCGGCAGCACGGCGTTCACGTCCTGGATGTACAGGACGGCCTCTTCTTCGTCGACTGTGGCGCGGCTCACGCCCGAGACGTTGCCCCATTTCTCGATCATGCGCAGGAGGCTGTGTTCGACACGGAGGCGAACATGGGCCTCTTCGCCGACGATCTTGACCAGCTCATGGTGTGTACCGAGGGCGATCATCTTCCCATGGTCGATGATGCCGATGCGATCACTGAGTTCCTGCGCCTCGGCCATGTAGTGCGTTGTGTAGAGAATCGTCATGCCTTGATCCCGCAGGTCCAGGATGCCATCGAGGATGGATCGCCGGCTTTGAGGGTCGATCCCGACGGTCGGCTCATCAAGAAGGAGCACCTTTGGTTTGTGTAGCAGCGCGACGCCGATGTTGACGCGGCGCTTCATCCCCCCGCTGAACTTCTCGATGCGATCCTTCTGTCGCTCGGTAAGCTTGATGAGCTCCAGGACCTCGTCCACTCTCGACTTGAGGTGGGATGACGTCAGTCCGTACATCTTGCCCCAGAAGAGGAGGTTCTCGCGAGCGCTCATGTCGGGGTAGAGGGCGATGTCCTGAGGAACGACACCGATCGCTTCCTTGACTTGCTGGGCTTCGGTCCGGATTGAATGCCCGTCAATGCGACCATCGCCGCCGCTTGGCCGGAGCAGGCATGAGAGCATCGAGATCGTCGTGCTCTTGCCGGCGCCGTTGGGGCCGAGAAGACTGAAGATCTCTCCCCTGGAGATTGTGAAACTCACACCATCGACGGCGACCACGCCTCTGGGCGGCTCGAACTGTTTGCGCAGGTCCTCGACCTCAACGATGTTCACGCAGCCCCCATCTATCCCATGTCCGCCTTCGTGGGCGTTGCGCTAACGCGCAACGCCGTGACGCTAGAGACACCGTCTTCCGCTCTTGCGTGAGCGCTCCTTGGTCTCTCGAGTCGGTCTCGTGGGAATGTCGGGCGCGCTCTAGCTGGTGCTCGATTCTGGCGAGATGGGCAACTGGCCGAGCGGCCGGATGATGCACACCGGTGTCTGCTCGTGGCCCTGTCCGAGAGGGTTGTCACGCATTAGTGTAGCGATGAGCTCACGATTGGCTCCGGGAGAGGCCCCGAGGATGGTTGCCGCGAGGTCGCTCGCGTCGATGACGGAGACGGCCACTGCCCCGCCGACAGCGTTGCGCAGGACGCGGCTCAGTTCTTCTGCAACACCATCTGGGTTCTCGGGACCGAGGCTCGCGGAGATGTTGTGCGGGGGGAGTCGATTGGGTGTGGGACCGTCGATCGCCTCGACCTCGCGGCCAGCGACCCTGTAGAAGAGGCCCCGTTGGTGGATGACTCGTCCCGCCGCGCCTATGGCTGCTGCAGCCACGATGCGCGGAGCTCCGACTTGGTCGATCGCGAGTTGCATAGTGTGCGGCGTGCCGAGACCGAGGCCATGTGGGGTACGTGTTACTGCGTTACCAAGGAAGGTGGCCAGTCGCGTCGGGTGGATGTCTTCAATCAGGAAGCTTCTGCCCTGCGCCGCAGAGACCGCGTTTTCGGCGATCGCAATGCTATCCCCCGGACGCACATGCGGAGCGACGTGGCGGAGAACCACTTCGGCTAGATCGTCGCCGCGACGGACTATGTCCGTGTGGATCGGGAGGCGCGCGAACACGCGGCCTTGAGTTGCGGCAAACAGGTGCTTGAGAGCATTGGGTTCGTAAGTGCGCAGTAGGCGCTCAGCCTCGGCAGCGCCTTGATGCGCGCCCAGGGCTCCAGAAGCGGCGAGCAGAGCGGGAACGTGAGGGTCTGCTGCCTCGCGGATCTCGCCCCGATGCTTGGGGCCGATCTCTGCCGGCTGTGTGAGCATCGCCTCGGTGTCGACGCCTTCAAGAACGATGCTGCGGTCGCAGAATTCCCGTAGCCAGAGCTCGACGTTGGCTGCGCGCCAGAAGAAGGGGGACTCCTCAACCTTGCCCTTGCAGCAAGCGCGGAAAGCGTCCCCGACGGCATCGCCCTTCCAGTACGGACGTGCCTGGAAGGCGGGCGACTGGTAGATGCTTGTGAACGCGGCGCGTCTGGCCTTGATCCAGCGCATCTCTGGAGTCGTGAATCCAACCTTCCAGCGACGAAGGCGGATCTTCTCGGGCAGTGTGCCGCGAAGACCCTCGCGCAGAATCCACCGGCTCCATCCGTCCCGGATGATGGCATCATCCGGCATGCTCAGCATGAAGCTCACGAGCTCCTGATCGAGGTATGGAACGCGCGACTCGACGCTGAACGCCATCGCGTTGCGATCCTCGTAGCGCAACAAGCACGGCAAGCAGAATTCAAGCAAGTCCTGCATGAGGCGGAGTTTGAGGTCGCTCTGCGAGCGACCTCCGTTTGGATCCGCGACATGGTCGAGAAACGAAGGCCGCAGGAGACTCCGCACGGCAAGGCGCTTGCGTCGTTGTCCGAGACGGCGCTTGACCAACGGCGAGAGAACATCCGCCGACTTGGCGGATTCGCGACGAAGCAGTTCGTAGCGCCTCTGTCGCAGCAGTTGGCGCAAGTAGACCATCTGATACGGCACGTATCCCGCGAGGAGTTCGTCGCCGCCTTGACCGTCAAGGAGCACCGTGACCTGCTCGCGCGCGGAGCGCATGACGCACCACTGCGCGTAGGGACCGGTGCTCACGAAGGGCTCTTCCTGATGCCAGATGAAGTCGCGCAGTTCGTGCATGAACTCGTGCGAGTCGGGGTTCGTGTAGGTAGTGTCGGCCCCGGTGCTCGCGACGGCCACCTCGATGTAGTCACGCTCGTCGATGGGATCTCCGTCGAACACTGCGCTGAATGTCTTGAGCTGGCCGCGTAGTGACTCGGCGTCTGGTGCGTGCTCACGGAGCAACTCGCTCATGAACGACACGATTGTGGTCGAGTCCAGGCCTCCCGAGAGGCACGAACCGACGGGAACCTCCGAGAGGAGGCGCCTCTCTACGCTGGTTCGGAAGAGCTTGCGGAACTCGGCAGGATCTGGCTTGCCGGAATCGTTGAGGTCTGGGGACCAGTAGCGGGTGCTCGGCAACGGGGCGGCGAGGAGGCCCGACTCGCCAGGCTTCTGGGGCGCGTCGAGAGGGACCTCTATCCATGAGGCCTCGGGTACGTGGTAGACCCCGCGAAACATGGTCTCGGCGCGGTGGTCGTGGAGGCCGTGCTGAAGGAACTCGTAGACCATCTGATCGTCGGGTTGCGCGCTGAGGTCTCGATCCTGGAACAGCCCCTTCATCTCGCTCGCGAAGAGGAGGCGTCCGTTGTGCGGTGAACGGGCGTAGAAGAGAGGCTTGATGCCGAAGTGGTCGCGATTGAGAATGAGTCTGTTGTGCCCCGGGCGAAGGTCCGCGAGGGCGAACGCCCACATACCGTTGAAGCGCGCGGCGCAAGAGGGCCCCCACTGCTCGTAGGCGTGAACAATCACCTCGGTGTCGCCTTTGGTGCGGAAGACGTGTCCACATGCCTCGAGTTCGCTGCGCAGCTCGCGGTAGTTGTAGATCTCGCCGTTGTATGCGAGCCAAATGCTCTTGTCCTCGTTGGCTAGCGGCTGGTGGCTGCCAGCACGGTCGATGATGCTGAGGCGTCGGTGGCCGAGGCTCACGGCCGGCCGCTCAAAGGAGCCGGCATCGTCCGGACCGCGGTGCACAAGAGCGGCCGCCATGCGGCCCAGGAGTTGGCGGTCGGGAGCACCAACAAAGCCGAAGATGCCACACATGGATGTGTCTCCTCGTGGGTGGGTGAATCGATCGGCGCGGCTCACGTTCCGAGAGTCCGCACTGCCGAAGATTATCACACGCGTTGTCGGCGAACGCTGCCTGTTCTCCCGTTAGGCGCGACGAACCCGTAGAAGGCAAGCGTGAACGGCGTTGCTTGTCTGTGCACCGGACAGCTACACTCCTGGACGTGAGAATCGGTGCGCACGTCAGAGCGTCGGGTGGGGTCTGGAAAGCCGTTGAGGCTGGCGTCGGGCTCGGGTGTGAGGCTATCCAGTTCTTTGCCGGCAGCCCACGCACCTGGCGACCAACGCTGTACAGCGACAAGGACGCGGCGCGCTTCATCGCCGCCCGCGCTGCGTCCGGCATCAGTTTCGCCGTCATCCACACCATCTATCTCATCAACCTCGCGAGCAACCGTGAGGACCTATATGAGAACTCGGTGCATTCGTTGGTCGGTGCGCTGCGGGCGGCGGAGCAGTTGCAGGCAGACGCGATCGTCACGCACATCGGTTCTCACCAAGGCGCCGGCTTCTCCGCGGGTCTCAGTCGAGTAGCTGCCGCTCTGCGTCGGGCGCTCGCCGAGAGCGAGGGCTCTAGCGTGCGACTGTTGCTTGAGAACACAGCGGGTGCTGGCGGAACCATGGGTGTGAACTTCGCGGAGCTCGGCGCGATGATTGAGGCTGCTGATTCCCATCCGCGTCTGGGCCTGTGTGTGGACACCGCGCATGCCTTCGCGGCCGGGTTCGATTTGCGAACCGCGGAGGGGCTGGACGATACGCTCTCTCGCGTGGAGGCTGAATGTGGCCTGGAGCGTCTCGTGATGCTGCATCTCAACGACTCGAAGGCACCCTTGGGCTCGAATCGCGATCGCCACGAGAACATTGGGGCCGGCGAGATTGGACTCGAGGCGTTCGGTCGCATCGTTCGTCATCCGCTGTTGGCTGCGATGCCGGGTATTCTGGAGGTTCCCGGTCTTGATGGGAAAGGGCCGGATCAAGCCAACATGGATGTCCTTCGGAAGTTCGCCGGGAAGACACAGAAGTGATGGGGCCGGTCGCTCGTCTCGGCGTGGTTACGCATGCCACTCTCCGGTGGCATAAGAGGGTAGTTGCGGGTAGTCAGTCGAAAGTGCAGGGGGGATCATGAAGCCAGTGACTGTGACCAGCGTCAACGATGTTGGCTTGGCCAGTATCATCAAGGGGATTCTTGAGCAGGCCGGTATCGAAACCGTGCTTCAGGGGACCGGGACGGAGGATGTGTTTCCCGCTGGCGTCGTTGAGAATCTCGACGTGATGGTCGACGAGAGCGAGGTCGATCGTGCTCGCGACCTCCTCGATCAGTTCGAGACTTCTCCTGAAGTCGACGAGGACGACGAAGCCTAGGATTGCCTATTCAGCCCTGCTCCTCGGCCCTGAGTAACTGTTCCTGTGCGGCTTTGGTATCATTTGGCATTCTGCAGCCGTCTTTGGGCCCCACGCGGGCTGCTCTCACATGGGAGTCACGATGTTTGGACGCATCTTCGGCCGAAGCAAGGACGAGCCTGAAGAGGCCGTCTGTGCCATGTGTGGTCGCACTCTCCTCGCCGGTGAGTGGACGCGACGAATCACAACCGCGAACGGTGAGGAACGACTGGTCTGTTCACTCTGTGGTCCAGACCTTCCTCTCGATGAAGACGAACCGCCGGCGGATCCGCCCCCCCTCGTCCTTGACGACAAGAACGAACTCCTTGAGGAACAGGCATCTCAAGATGACCGGGAGACGGTCGGCGAGTCGGGCGCTCGGGATCTCGAGATGGCGGAGTTGCGCGAGCGGCTTACGCAGTCCGAACTGCATAACCAGGAGCTCACGCGCGAACTCGAGCAAGTGCGGGCCGAGCTTGCTCAAGCGGTGGCGGACAGACCGGATGTCGTGGTGGATGATGCGCACGATGTGTCGCCTCTGCAGCCAGAAGACGCCGAGACAGACGCTGAGGCGGATCAACCGCTTGATTCGTCGGAACCCGGCGAGCGAACGTGGGGTGAGACACCTGCGGAGTTCGCGGCGCTGTCGGAGGAGGCTGGCTCGCCGCCCGAACCCGAGGAGTCCTCGGAGTCAGCGCCCGTGTCTCTCGACGAAACGCAGCCCATCCCTACCGTAGACCTTCCCGCCGACGAATCGGACACTGCCACTGCCGATGAGACGATTGATGTTGCGAGCGAGGAGGAGGCTCAAGCTGAGCCGACGGTCGAGTCCGGCAACGGCGAAGTGGCGGATGAAGGTCGGCCACTCGCCGAGGATGACGCGGTCGCTCCTTCAGAGCTTTCGCAGGAGCCGGAGGCAGAACCAGAGCCACAATGGGACGTGGCGACGCTTGCGCTCCTGCAGCGCGGCGTCGATCTGTTCAACGTGAGTCGCGTGCCGCGCCGCATTGCTGAAACAAACGAACAACTCGGCACGCCCACCGTTCACGTTCTACCTGAGGAGCCAACGGTTGCCGTCACTTTCATGTGGTCGATGGGCTGGTACCTCTTTCACGTGGAGACTGAGAGTGGCGAGGTGTCCATGGCCGACCGTGGGTATGACGAGATCACCGAAGCAACGCCGAACGCCGAGGTTCGACCGGATGGGACCATACATCTGGCGCCCGCGCGGATCAGTCGTGCCGCTGCTCAGCGATATCAGGACGAAGCCGGAGCTGGAAAGCCAGGCGAGCGGACGGCGGGTGAGCCCGAGACGCCGAGCTCGGCAGCACAGAAGGCTCCAGAGATCCTGAGCAAGTCATTGCTCGGTCAGCGCAGCGACGACGGTCCTGCGGACTGGGAGAAGGCGAAAGCGCGCAATTTCGACTGGGAGCGGTAGCACAAACGCCCTGATGGCGACGAGCCGGGTGTGCCTCAAGCACACCCGGCTCGTCGCCAGATGAAGCGTTGCTTCCGTCGGCGCCTCCTAAGTCCTCAGCGCCGCGTGGGCAAATTCTTAGAAGCCAGTCATCCCGCCTAGGACCTGCTCCGTGAGCTTGTCAAACGACTGCGATTTCGCGGGCGCGGTGACCGTCACCGGTTCGTTGAAATCATTCATCGTCGCTGTCATCGATATGGACATGGCGGTGACGCCGTCCATGTCCTTCTGCCCGGTGGTGTCGAGCGTGGCCGCAAAGGCCATCTTGTGTGTGAGCATGTCGTCGACGCCGATCCAGTAGTCCACAGACACATCCTTGAGCATCTTCTTGAGTTGCTCGGTGTCCGTCGAAGTCTGCGAGAGCGCCTGCTCGAGCTGACTCGCAGCGTCCTCATCGCCGAGCTTCTTGGCGAGATCCGGGTCGTTCATCGCGTTCACGACGGCGGCTGCGACCTTCTCGGGATCAGCGGTGGCGTGCACGTGGTACACCTCGGTGCCGTCAAGGGTCTCGGTTCCGACGACGGTGTAGGTCGTGCCCCAATCGGCGGGGTCGAGGCCGAGGCTCTTCATTTGCTCGGTCGGGCTGGCGCCGGACGAGGCTTGTGAGCTGACCGCGGACGAGTTCTTCTGATCGACCTTGTACCACTTGTCTTGATACTCAACCCACATCTTGTCGCCCTTGGCCAGAAGGCCGAAGTCGAGGACGAAGTCACCCATGCTGAGATTCATCGTCATGTCGACGGCGACGGGATCTGTCGCGCTCTTGCCGGCGGCGTGCATGGTGATGCCCTCTTCGAGCAGCGCGGCTTGAGTGGCATCGGTCACCTTGGTTGCGTCGCCATCGACGTTCAGGGCGACGTCGGCGACGAAAGAAGCGCTCTTGATGGTCGCCATCTTCTCACCGCTTTGTGCGATGAGCTCTTGGCCGCTTACATCTGCGACTGTGGTGGGGCCAGTACTGGCACTTGTCGACGACTCATCGGTGGAGTCGCCGCAGCCCGCGACGAATACCGTCAGCGCGAGAATCACGATCAGCGCAAGCCAGATTGGTAGAACTTTGTGACGCATCACCCTGCCCTCCCTGCACGAGTTTTCTTGCAGTGCGCGCTCACCCCCTGCCTGGCGGGACGAGCTGACGCCAATCTATCGGTCTGAAGTCGACCGGTCTTGAGCGCGGCCGCTCGGTTACTTGCCGGCGCGTCGCGAGATCACGACGGCACGGAAGGGTTCATTGCCTTCAGACGCTGTTTCAACACGTGCGTCGTCGCGCAGGTGCAGATGGATGACCTTGCGCTCGGCCGCCGACATGGGCTGCAGCGCAATGCGGCCACCGTCTCTAGCTACTTTGTGGGCGGTGCGGTCTGCCAGGGAAGTCAGCGCAGATTCGCGACGGCCGCGATAGCCCTCGGCGTCGATGACGATCTGACGTCTGTCGCGTCGATCGCCATTGAGCGCGATCGACGCAATGCACTGGAGGGCATCGATGGTGCTGCCGTGCCGGCCGATGAGCAGGCCGAGGTCGTCGCCCACCACCTCGGCGCGCACTCCCTCGGCGGTCTCGCTTGCTGTGACAACCGCTTCGATCCCCATCAGGTGCACAACCGTTTGGACGAACTCTCGCAGCTCCTCGGTATCGGACGGTTCTCCGAGCGCGTCGTTGGATTGATGTAGCCGGGCTTCAACTTGCGCGAGCATCTTCCCGCGGCCGAAGAGACCGCCTTTGGCTCCCTCTTCGACCACGATGAATTCGACGTCGCGCTCGTCGACGACGGGCACTACCTTGCGAAGTTGGTCGAGCGCCTTGCGCTTCGCTTCTTCTACCGTTGTCGCGTCGGCGACGGTGGCGAACTCCGTGTCGTCGTCGTGGGCTAGGGGTCCGTAGTCGTCCGGATTCACCATTGCGACCCTCCGTTCGGGGTACGGTGACGACGACCCTTGCGGCGGCTAACTTTCCGCTGGGTCGTTCGCGTCGTGTTCTGTGTTCGCGGCCGCTTCGTCTTGCGCTTCCTTTGCCCGCTTGGTAGCCGCTTGCTTCTGTGCGCGACGTTTGGCTGCCGTTGTGGACGACTTCCCCCCGCCTCTGCCGGAGGCCGTCGCCGCGCCGGAGGGCTTGGTGCCAGAGGCGCTGTTGTCGTCCGTTACCTTCCGCGTCTTCTTCTCGGCAGCGGAGGCACGGCGAGCAGCGGTTGCGGCCTGCTTCTCCTTCTCCGTTCGCGCTTGGTCGCCCTTTTCTTGAGCCGCCACGAGCGCGTCGACGATGCGGCTGCGCCGTGCGGGCTTCTGCGCCTCAGCGGCAGGAACGGTGTGCGGCTTCATCACGCGACGAATGAGCAACTGTTGGCCGATGGTCCAGAGGTTCGTCGTGACCCAGTACACAAAGAGGCCAGCCGGGAAGTTCCAGAGGAAGACGACGAAGACGATCGGCATTGCGCGCATCATCGTCTTCTGCATCTTGTCGGTCTGAGTCGCGAGCATGAGTTCCGTCGAAATGAGCTGCGTCACGACGTAGAAGATGAGCAGCACGTGGTAGGGATCGGGCTCACCGAGCTTGGGGATCCACAGGAACGAAGCATTGGCGAGCGCACTCACCGAGTCTGCGGGCAGGTAGTCCGCACGTCCGCTGATCGCGGCGTACAGGGCGATGAAGATAGGCAACTGAAGGAGGAGCGGCAGGCAGGAGGCAAACGGATTCACCCGATGCTCCTGGTACACCTTCATCGTTTCTTGTTGCAGCTTGGCGCGGTCGTCCTTGTACTTGCGCTGAAGCTCCTTGATCCGCGGCTGCATCGCCTGCAGCGCTTGCGCCGAGCTGTACTGCTTCCAGGTGAGCGGGAAGAGGATCAGCCGTACGATGATCGTGAGGCCGATGATTGACAGGCCCCACGTCCAATGGTCGCTGAGTCCCATGGATGAGAGGAACTCTTCGATGGTGACGAGGACCCAGTGAAGGCCCTCGACGAGTTGCTTGAAGATCGGCCAGCTATACATCAGTGCTCACGTGATGGTCAGTTCTACTTGATGGGTGGAGCGGCGGCACGGGGTCGTAGCCGCCATGGCTGAACGGGTTGCAGCGCAGCAGGCGCCACGTTGCGAGCCAAGCCCCTCTGACTAGGCCGTGTGTGCGCAGCGCCTCGATCGCGTACGAGGAGCACGAGGGGTAGTACTTGCAGCGCTGTCCCAGCATCGGCGAAAGTACATATTGGTACACGCGAATGAGCGCGATGAATGGTTTGGTCACGCCGCGTCCTTCGCTCGAAGACCAGCCCTGTCGAGAAGATCGCGAACGGCTTCGCCCACGAGTCCTGTCTCTCCCTCGCTCTCACGTGCAAGGAGATCGAGCAGTTGTGGCCGAGCGATCAACACGAGATCGTACTCCCCGGAGAGGTTGTGTCTGTTGGCCAAGAAGGCTTCGCGCAGAAGGCGCTTGATCCGGTTGCGGACGACGGCACCGCCGAGCTTCTTCGACACCGAAAGTCCCAGACGCGGGCTCTCGTCATCTCTCGCGTCCGCGCGGCGGAACGCATAGAGGACGAGGAAGCGTGATGCCGTGGAGTTCCCTCGCCGGTAGATCCGCTGGAAGTCTGAAGAGCGCGACAGACGGGAGAGCCTGTGGGGCATCGCTGCCAGGTCGCTACGCGGAGAGGCGCTTGCGACCCTTCTGCCGCCGCTTCTTGATGACCAACCTACCCGCGCGGGTACTCATCCGCTTGCGAAAACCGTGGGTCTTGCTGCGTTTGCGGGTGTTCGGTTGATAGGTCCTCTTCACAGCTTCCTCGCTCGATAGCCGATACTCAGAAGGTGCAGTATAGCTGCGCTTGCAGGGCGCGGTCAATTTGGCCGCAGGGAGTGTCGCCTAAGCTTCCACGGTAGCGTGCCGATACTCATCGCAGGACTCTGTCGGCTAGTCGAGACGCGGGCCATGCTCCTTCAAGGGTCAATCCACAGATTCAACCTGGCGGGGGTGTTGCAGTTTCTCGCTCAGAACGCCTCCAGCGGCATCCTCGAGGTGCGCGACTTCGAGGAGTACGGCTTCATCTACCTCATTCAGGGGCGCGTGGAGGCCATCTCCTTGCCGATCACGGACGAGAAGCTCGGCTCCCGACTGGTGAAAGCCGGCTGCCTCGATGCGCAGCAATTGGCGGAGATCCTCATGGAGGACTCGGGGCTTACGCGTGACGAGAAGAAGCGGAAGCCGCTGGGGCAGCGCTTGATCGAGCATGGCTACACCGACGAATTAACGATTCGCGAAGTGATGGCAAGTCAGACGAACGACCAGGTCTTCGAGCTAGCACACTGGCAATCCGGCGTCTTCCTGTATGACGAGCCCGAGCAGATGCCCACGTTTCAAGTGAAGATCGAGGGCAACGTCCAGGAACTGCTTCTCGAGGCCTATCGTCGCATCGACGAGGGACAGCGTTCCCGCAAAGCAGCGCACGTTGTTGAAAACGAGATCTGTTACGCGTGTCCGCTCGAGGAGCAGTGCACCGAGGAGATCAAGCGGCGTCATCTCAAGCAGGATCTCTGTCTCTGGCGAGACTTGGGGGCTGTTCTGGATGAGGGGTACGACAGGCTCCGAGATGCGCGCCAACTGTATCGATCCAGAGAGGACGATGCTCCGGTCGAGTTGGAGGCGAAGCTTGGTCCCGACTAGGCTCGCGGTGAGTTCTCTGCCCTCACGCTTGTGTCGGAGATGAGCTCTCGTCGTGCGAGCTGACCACAGGCCGCCTCGATGCCACGTCCGGGCGAATGACGGACGGTGCAACTGACTCCGGCGTCGAGGAATCGCGCGCACAGGCGCAGCAAGTGGGCGTGGGATGGCCGCGCGAATCGCTCGCCGGTCTCATTGTAGGCGATGAGGTTGAGGTGGTAGAGCGGCGCTCGAAGGCGTTGAGTGAGAGCGTCCATTTGCACGGCAGTGTCGTTCACTCCAGGCAGCACCACGTACTCAAACATGACCTTCCTGTTCGTCCTCATGACGTATCGTTCGCAAGCGGCGAAGACCGCATCAAGTGGATAGGTATGGTTGAGAGGGACGAGAGAGTCGCGCAGCGCGTCTGTCCCCGCGTGGAGACTGACGGCGAGGTTGAGTTGAAGGGGCTCGCCGGCCAGCCGCTCGATGCCGGGTACGACGCCCGCTGTGGACAAAGACATGGCGCGGGCCGCCAGATGGAAGCCGTCCGGGTCATTGAGAAGCCGGCAAGCACGTAGAGTCTCTTCGTAGTTGTGAAACGGCTCGCCCATCCCCATGAAGACGACGTTCGTGATATGTCCCGAGCTCAGATCCCGGAGAGTGCGCGCGTAGTGGAGCACTTGGTCGACCATCTCTTCGGCCGAGAGCCCACGCCGCAGGCCAGTTCGACCCGAGGCGCAGAAGGCGCAGCCTACCGCGCAGCCGACCTGCGTCGAGATGCAGACCGTTGCGCGCGCGCCGGATCGAATCAACACTGCCTCCACAGCGAGGCCGTCGTGTGTATGAAAGAGCGTCTTCTGTGTCTTGCTGTCTTCGCTCTTCTGATGAAGACTCGGTGTGAGTGAAGCCGGTCGGAGGCGCGTCGACAGGGTCGCCCTGAGGTCTGTCGGTAGAGTCGTGATCTCGGCGAACTCCGTGACGAGGTCTCGAGTCAACGCACGGTAGATCTGCCGAGTGCGGTAAGGGGGTGCGCCGAGGTCCGCTACGACGGCGGCAATGGTCTGGGGATCGATCACGAGTTCCATTGTAGCGACTCGTGTGCGGCTGCCGACAAGGGTTCCGGCTTCCGCTCGCGAATGGATGAGTCTGAGCCGGGAGATTCGTCATGAACGGAATACCGATTATCACGATTGCCGCAGGTGCAGCCGTTGTCGTGTTGCTCCTTCTGCTCGTGCTCTTGATGCTTCGGCGGCGGTCATCACAAAATGCTGGCGAGACTGCTGAGGGACCAACGGAGGGCACGCCAGGGATGCCGTCCTTCCTCGATGAGGCGCCGCAGGACACACTGAGCGGTCTCGGGGCCGTTGAACGCATGGCGGAAGCCGCGCCTCATGAATCCGTGGCTCCGGAACCCGGGTTGCAGGCTGCCGAAAGGCCCGCCGCCGCTCCGGCTGGACTGGAGTGGGGAACGCCTGTGTTGTCGCGACCGATTGCTGATTCAGCGCCGCGGAATGGGATACCGGGACCGACTGTCCCGGCTCTTCCTGATGCGGAGAGCGAGACTGTCGTCCTTCCCGCAGCACCAGGATCGGTAGTCGAACCGTCTGTCTCAGGGGAGGACGCGAGTCTCGGAGTGACTGAACGAGACAGCAATGCACAACAAGTCTCGCCTGGCGAAGCGGTGACTTCGTCAGCTGTGCCTCCGATTCCAGAGGCGGCGATGGGAGTTCACCGTATGGTGCCCCTGTCGGACGTTCTCGTGACAACGAGCACGAAACTGGTCAATCTGGACGATCCAAGAGTGCGGCGCATGCTGACGGATCTCATCAATCTTGAAGTTGACCAGTCTGTGCAGTTTCGTCAGGCGGGCCAGTCGGTGGATGCGATCATGCAGCTGACTGAGGCCGAGAGGATCTCGCGTGCTCTGGGTCTCCATGAGTCAACCCACCGCATACACGAGATGATCGAGGATCTCCAGCGCGACGCCTAGCTGGGCGGCGTCACATGCCAGCTAGTTCGTGAGACTCTGCAGTGGCGCCGGAATGCGCCCTCCGCGCGCGATGAATCGGTCGTTGCCGAAGCGGTTGACGGCCATCACCGGCGCTTCCCCGAAGAGTCCGCCGAGTGTGACCCAATCGCCGACTTGCTTTCCATGGGCAGGGATAAGGCGGGCACCGGTTGTCTTCGAGTTAATCATGCCGATTGCCATGACGTCGGCGATTGTTCCGGCGAGAGCGTTGCGTGGCGTGTCGCCGGGGACAACGATCATGTCGAGACCCAACGAGCACACAGCCGTCATTGCCTCGAGCTTCTCTATGCTCAGTGCTCCCTCTGCCGCGGCTCGCGCCATTGCGGCGTCTTCGCTTACGGGAATGAATGCGCCTGACAGACCGCCCGTCGACGACGTAGCCATCGTGCCGCCCTTCTTGACGGCATCGTTGAGCATAGCGAGGGCCGCCGTGGTTCCTGGCGCTCCAGCGTACTCGAGTCCCATGCCTGCGAGGATCTCGGCGATCGAATCGCCGACCGCGGGCGTTGGCGCGAGCGAGAGATCGATGATGCCCATCTGCGCATCGAGCATCTGTGATGCCTCGCGTGCCACGAGCTCGCCGACTCTGGTGATCTTGAACGTGGTTCGCTTAATGAGGTCGGCGAGCTCCATGAGGGAGGCCTCTGGGTGGTGCTCGACGACGCTGCGCACGACGCCGGGGCCCGAGATGGCGACGTTGATGCTCACTTCTGGCTCACCGGGGCCGTGAAGTGCGCCCGCCATGAATGGATTGTCCTCTGGGACGTTGCAGAACACGACGATCTTGGCCGCGCCAATGCTGTCATGCTTGGCCGTGAGCTTGGCAACCGCGCGGACCACGTCGGCCATGCGCACGACGGCGTCCATGTTGATACCGGCTTTCGTGGACGCAACGTTCACAGATGAGCATACGCGCTGAGTCGAGCTGATCGCTTCGGGAATGGCCTCGATGAGGGCAGCATCGCCGCGCGTAAAGCCCTTCTGCACCATGCAGCTGAATCCGCCCACGAAGTCGATGTCCACCTCTTGGGCGGCGGCATCGAGTGCGTGGGCCACGGTGACGTACGCTTGGGGGTCGTCGCTGCCGACGATGTGTGCGATCGGTGTTAGCGACACCCGCCGGTTGACAATCGGGATGCCATACTTCTCCTCGAGTTGCCGCGCCACTGAGACCAGTCGTCCTGCGCGGCGCACGATCTTGTTATGGACTCGTTCGGCCACATGTTTGGGGTCGCGGTCCGAGCAATCGTGGAGCGAGATACCCATCGTGATCGTGCGCACATCCAGGTTCTCCGAGCGGATCATGCTCACGGTCTCGAGGATCTCGTGCGCAGTTATGAAGACCACGATTCCTCCGATGCTCAGGAGTGCGCGCGTCCGGCGCGATGCCGCGCCTAGATGCGGTGCATGTACTTGAAGATGTTCTCGTGCTGCACGTGGATCTGGAGGCCAATCTCTTCCCCGGTGCGCTCGAGAGCCGACTTGAGATCTGCCATCGTCGTTTCTGTTTGATCGAACGAAACGAACATGATCATCGTGAACATGCCGTTCGAAACAGTCTGGCTGACGTCGTCGATGTTGGCGTCCTGGTCCGCGACGGTACTCGCTACTCGAGCGAGGAGACCGTGCTTGTCCGGTCCGAGTGCGGTGATGATGATCGTGGTGCGCATGCGAGTCCTCCGGCGGGATGCCGATCGACGCAAACAGGAGGATAGTATACTCGGCAATGAGAGAGAAACCCCCTGCCATTGGTCGCGTGAAGGCGCCACCCTTGGGCACCCGCCTGGATCGTCTGGACCGCCAGTTGTCCCGCCATCTCGCCGTCGTCTGGCCACATCCTCGCTGGGTCTGTGTGCCGCTTGGAGGGTTGTCGTTGGCCGCTAACTACGGCGTGCTCTGGTATGTGATCGCTCTGATTCCGTGGCTCTTGGGCGAGCCGAGGCCCCTCGCGAGAGCTCTCTACATCGCTGTGCCCGTCACGTTGGTCGAGGCCACGGGCTTTCTCATCAAGTTGCGAGTATCTCGCCCTCGGCCTCCCGTGGCCGACCCGTCATTGCGCCAGCAGATTCCCTTGCCGCCAAGCAAGTCGTTTCCGTCGTCGCACGCCAGCATGGCGGTCGTTGGCGCTCTCACCGTGTCGGCGATGTATCCGGCGTTCGCGCCCGTGCTTGCTGCGCTAGGGCTTGCTCTCTGCTTCAGCCGCGTGTATCTCGGCGTGCACTACCTTGGCGATGTGCTGGGCGGTCTCGGATACGGTCTTGTCTTCGGTCTGGCGTGGACTCTCGTCGTTCCCGCTCCCGTGTGATGATGAGCGGCCGTCGGCCAAGGAGGGAACGGTTTGCGCCGATCGCGGCGGCGCTGCTGGCGGCAGTGCTTGTGGCATTGGCCGGGGTTCTCGCCGGCTGCTCGATGTCGTCGCCGGTGTCGCCGGAGGCCACGAGCCGGCCATCGCAAGAGGTCGGCACCAGTCCTTCCGGGACGATTGCGCACGCGACCGCCAGGGCGTTCGCCGAGCAAATCCATCCGAGGACGGCGGACACGTGGGGGGAGATCCGTGCTCGGGAGTTCGTGGTCGGTACGTTTCAGCAATACGGCTATGAGCCGTCTCTGCAGGAGTTCATCGTCCACGACAACGGACGGCGTCTGCACTCCGCGAACGTACTCGTGGTCAAAGAGGGGGAATCGGCGGAGCGGCTGGTGATTGGCGCTCACTATGACGCCGCGGCCGGTGAGGGATACACGGACGACGCTGTTGGGACAGGGCTGCTTATGGAGTTGGCGGCGCGCATGCGCGCGTTGGAGACACCGTACACGCTCGTCTTCGTTGCCTACGGGGCCGAGCAGCGAAGCCGCCTCGGCTCGAGGCACTTTGTGGAGGCCATGTCCAAGGTCGAGCGGAGTGCGGTTCTCGGAGTGATCGACCTGGATGCCGTGGCGGGCGGCGACGAGTTGTTCGTATACAGTCAGCCCGAAGCCGCTACCTGGCTTCGTGACGACATCCTCGCCGCCGCTCAGGATCTAGGCGTGGAACTTGGGCCGCCGCCAGCGCGCGGCGATCTTATGGCAGGAACGGCCGATCTGCCGGGAAGCGCTGCGACGTTTGTCGAGGCGGGCATTCCTGCTGCTACACTCACGGCGACCTCCTGGACGGCCGGGCGCAAGGATGGCGGCACGCAGACGTCAGCGCAGGGACAACTGCGAGGTACCGCAAGAGACAGCGTGCAGTTCGTTGAGAGCAAGTTCCCGGGCAGGGTCGAGGCGCAGCTTGCGGATCTCTCGCAGCTCCTCGAGATCGTCCTTACCAGCAGACTGGAGAAGCGTCCGTGAAACTAGGAATAGTCGGCCTCCCCAACGTGGGTAAGACTACGTTGTTCAACGCGCTCACACACGGCCACGCTGCGGCGACTGCCTACGCCTACACCTCAGCTGAGTCTAATCTGGGCGTCGTCGCGGTTCCCGACGAGCGACTCGATCGCCTTCACGCGGCGTTGGAGACACCGAAGAAGGTGAACGCGACGATCGATGTCGTCGACATCGCCGGTCTCGCCGAAGGGGCGAGCCAGGGCGAGGGGCTGGGCAATCGGTTCCTCGCAGATATTCGCGGCGTCGACGCCGTGGCGCAGGTCATTCGCGCCTTCAAGAATCCTGATGTGGCTCATGTCAGGGATTCGGTTGATCCGCGCGCCGATGTGGAACTCGTCGAGACCGAGCTTGTCTTGAGCGACTTGGAGCTGGTTGAGCGGCGTGTTGAGAAGACCCGCAAAGCGGCACGCAGCGGAGACCGTTCTGCACAGCGCGAACTGGCGGCGCTCGAGGGGCTTGCCGTCGCCTTGCAGCAGGGGAGGCTGGCACGTACCGTGGAGCGCGCCCCGGAGGATGCCGGGCTCTTCCGAGAGCTCGCTCTCGTCAGCGATCGTCCCGTCCTGTTCGTCCTCAATACGGACGACGATGAAGGTGAAGCAGAGGCGTTGACCGAGCACTCGCGGTTCGTTGAATGGGCGCAAGCGCGAGGCGATCGTGTGGTGGCTCTTGCTGCTCGGCTTGAGTGTGAGCTGGCTGACCTCGAGCCCGAGGAAGCTGTCGAATTTCGTGGCGAGCTCGGGGCCGACGAGGAGGGAGCCGTGGACGCCTTCCTGCGCGCGGCCTACGAGGTGCTCGGGTATGTCACCTTCTTCACGGGCGATTTCCGAAGCAGCGAATCGCGTGCCTGGCAGTTGCCGCGGGGATGGACGGCCAAGCAGGCTGCGGGGCGCATCCACACCGACATCGAACGTGGTTTTGTCCGCGCCCAAGTGGTCAACATCGAGAATCTCATCGCGTTGCGGTCGTTCCACGCCGCGCGGGAGAAAGCGCTGGTTGCCACAGAGGGAAAGGCGTACATCGTGCAAGACGGCGACGTGATCAACTTCATGCACACGGCGTGAAGCGGAACTAAGAATCTGCGGGAGGTTTGTCGCGTTGGTGGATGAGGCGCGTGATCGGGCAGACGAGAGTCGGGGCGAGGAGCCCGTTAGCGACACGGTCACCGTACGCAGCTTGATCGGGGACCCTGGCGTCTATGCGCTCGCGTTTGGCTTGCTCGGGCTCCTGCTGTATCCGGCCCTCATCGGTGAGCCGTTCTGGCGGACGGCGCTCGTTCTGTGCGACCTCGGGGCAGTCATCTTGGGTCTCTGGGCTGTGTGGCGTTGGCGGCGAGGCCGGGGACATGCCGATCTGGCCGTGGGTGCGTTCTTGGCCGCTGGCGTCGGTTTCTACCTCTATGTTGCCAGGACGACTGGCGTCGTGCCTTTGCCGGGCGGCAGCTGAAGCACTTCTCTCCCCTCGGTCGAGGAGCTCGCGAGCATAGTTCTCAGTCTCATGTAGACGCTTCTGGCGAGTCGCCAGCGAAGCGCTGGCAATCGAGTCGGTCGTGGCGCTCATTCGTTCGAAGATCGGGATGAGGCTGCTGCGTTGTTGTCTTGGGGCAGTCACGGGCGAACGCCTCGGGGGTTTCGAGTCCACGATTGGTCTTGACCGCCCCGAGGCGTTCGCCGTCAGTCTCGCCTATATCGGTCTAGCTATCATCGCGGCCGTTGCCATCTCGATGAATCGCGACGTGACGAAGGTCATGCGCCTGGTGTCGGAACGGTCCTCACCCGGGAGCTCAGCTCTTTGTCCAGCTGATAGAGGCCAGCGGGGTGCTCGCCAGCCATCGTAAACTTGTGGACAAGGTCGCTGGCGCTTTCCTCCTCCTCGACCTGCTCGGCGATGAACCACTGTAAGAAGTTGTAGGTGGCGTGGTCCTTGATCTCCAGCGCCAGCGATGCGATGGCGTGAATTCGCGACGTCACTTGTTCCTCGTGTGCGAGGGCGTCGGTGAACATGGCCAGACCGTTCTCCCACGACGAGGGCGGCTTGGCGATCGCCTCCAGGACTACTCGCCCGCCACGCGTCGTCACGTAGTCGAACATCTTCTGCGCGTGATCCAGCTCCTCGTGGTACTGAATGGTCATCCAGTTCTGCCCACCAGGCATGCCTAGCTCGGCGAACTGTGCCGCCATCGACAAATAGAGGTACGCCGAGTACTGCTCCCAGTTGATCTGCTCGTTGATCGCCTCCTGCATTCTTGAATCGAGCATGGGACTCTCCTTGTTCATCAGGGTGCGGGGTTGCTGAATCGCTACGCTCGCTGCTGCAGGTCGTATCTACCCGGCTGAGGGGGCGAGACAACACCGCACGCAACGACAAGCTACGACTGGCTGGCGGAGCGACATGGGAGTCGAACCCACCCAGGACGGGAACACCGCCCCGCAGACGGTTTTGAAGACCGCGGCAGTCACCGGACCACGAGTCGCTCCATGAACATCATCGCACGGCAAGCGCCACGCGTCACGCGGGGCGGGATGCGCTAGCGCGTCTTGCGTCCGCCCCGCCGTTGCCGAGTTGCCGGCGTCTCGGTGCCGCGCGTGGACATGCTGCGCCGCGCCTTGGCTGTCTTCTGTGCCTTCTTCTCGCCCTTCACCTGGGCAACGGCGGCTTCGTTCGTCGGCTTTACGATGAGCATGACGTAAATGATGATCGCCGGGGCGATGGTCATGAAGAGCGCGTACTTGACGACGAGAGCACTCATTGACAGGGCGAGGCCCAGGAGTATGAGTGCCGTGAGTTGGAGCTTTCGCACGTCGGCGATGGCAAACGAGCGGCCGCGAATCCAGAAGTCGTATGCATCGGCGACCATGACCAGACACACAACCGCCGAGATGAGCACGGAGGCGACGAGGATGATTCGATTCCAGCCGACGAATTCGTCGCCGATGAGGTACTTCACGACGAGCCCGAAGCAATACAAACAGCTGAGCGTGAGAATGGCCAGCGCTCCGGCGCGGAACATGCGCTGGCCTGCGGGGAGATCGCGAAACGCGCTCTTCGGCGGTTCTGCCATGGTGCGGATGATACAGCGTTGAGGGACGCGGTGCTTGGAGGTGCGTCCTACCGGCGCCGGCGTGCGACGCGCACGTCTCCTTTGCGCAGGGTTAGGCCTTCACGGTCGAAGAGTTCCAGGAGCGCTTGGGCGTTGCGCCGCCCACACGACATTCGATCGCGGAAGGAGGCGAGAGTCACCTCTCCAACCGTGGTGAGCATGGCGTGGAGGGCATCACGCGCGCTGTTCACGGCGGAGGTGTCAAACCACAGATCACGGTCAACACGCACCACCTCATCACGCCGCGCGAGCGTCTCGAGAACCTGAGTGATGTCTCGTGGCGATCGGTGGAACTCCTCGGCGAGCAGTGCCAGCGTGGGAGGAGCGAACGGCTCCCGGCGCAGACGGGACTTGAGAAGGGTTGCCAGGGCGGCCTGATCCTCGCTGAGAACACCGGCCCCCGAAGGTGCGAAGCCGCCCTCGCCAGTGATGAGCACTCCGTCAGCGCGCATCCTCTGAAGGAGAGTCTCGACGTCGGGCAGGGGAAGTTCCGGGATGAGAGCAGCGAGTTCGGCGGCAGCGGTGAAGGGGCGTTCAGGATGAGCGTTAGCCCTCTCACGGGCCGCGGCAAGGAGTGCTCGTCTCAGGCCATCGAGCAGGCCGGCGCGGAACCAGCGGTCGTTGACGCCCACGCTCCTCGGCGCGTCTCCCGCCGGTGCAAGCCGGCTCGACTCAAGCTCGCCGGCGGCCTCTGCGGCGGCGAGCGCGGCGGCGCTTTCTCTGGCGCCGAAACCGCCGCCGAGCAGGTCTGCCGCGGTGAAGCCGCTCGTGCCCGCGTCTGCGGCGAGCGCGGCGAGTGCTCGTCGCGCATCGCCCGCCCGGGCGGACAGGAGGAAATCGTTGTGCCGCTCGCGCTCATGCCAGCGGCGAGCAGCGACGGTGAGAACTTCTCCGCCGCCGATGGTGCTGACCGGCGACAGCGAACGGAGGATGAAACGGTCGCGAGGCTCCAGCGCTGCGGGCGCGTCGAGTCGCACTACCGCTGCGCCGCTGGCCTCGCCGGGAGCGTCGCGGCCGATCAGCGGCACGACGCGAGCAAGGAATTGCGCTGTGCCGTGATGGAGGCGCACCAGATCTCCAGACCGTAGCGGTCGTGACCCCGGGAGCAGCGTAACCCAAGCATCGAAGCGACGTGACACATGGCCGGCGAGCTGAGGTGCGACCAGCCAGCAGCCTCGGCGAACGTCTTCGCGGTCGAGGCCGCGCATGTTGAGCCCTACGCGGCTGCCTGCGTCGGCGACCTCGGTGTCTCTGTCGTGCGCCTGCACGCTACGCACGGTGGTTCGAATCGCGCCGGGCTCGACTACCAAGGCGTCGCCGACGCGCACGTGTCCCTGCCAGAGAGTGCCGGTGACGACGGTGCCGATGCCACGGAGTGTGAAGACTCGGTCGATTGGCAGGCGCGCCGGGCCCGCCTTCCGCTCAGCATGGTGCCTCGCGGCGGCTCGTTCCAGTGCGGCGAGGAGAGCCTCCTTTCCCCGGCCGTCCCGAGCGCTCACAGGCACGACGTCGCAATTCGCGAACGGCGTGGAGGCCAGGAAGTCACGGACATCGTCTTGTGCCAGCTCGAGGAGCTCCGTGTCGACCGTGTCGGCCTTGGTAAGTGCCACAACTCCGTTGCGAACGCCCAGCAGGTCCAGGATTGCGAGATGTTCGCGAGTCTGTGGCATCACTCCGTCGTCGGCGGCAACCACGAGGAGGAAGAGATCGATCCCGGTTGCTCCCGCCACCATTGTGCGCACGAATCGCTCGTGTCCTGGGACGTCGATGATGCTCACGTGTCTTCCGCCGGGGAGCACAAGATCCGCATAGCCGAGCTCAATGGAGATGCCACGGTCGCGCTCTTCCCGCAGACGGTCGGTGTTCTTGCCGGTGAGCAATCCGACGAGAGCGGTCTTGCCGTGATCGATGTGCCCGGCGGTCCCGAGCGTGAGCGGCGCGGTCATTCTGTGAAGACGTTGCAGATGGCGCGGGCGAGGTCGCCGAGCTCGTGGTCTCTTACTGCACGAAGATCAAAGAGGAGCCGCTCCTCGCTGACTCGGCATACAACGGCAGGGCGACCTGTCCGCAGGCGGGTGGCGAGATCGTGTGGTGTGTTGCGAAGCGGCGTGATCTGCAGTGCGACGCTGGGCAGTTCGGTGAGGGGGAGCGCCCCAGCTCCGGCCCGGGCAACGGTGTCGACGAGATCCATGGTGCCGGCGTCGTCAAGGTCTTCGGCGACGATGGTCCGCAGACGCTCGGCCCGGCGCCGCACCTCGTCGACTGGCTCACTGAGGGCCGCGAGCGTCGGGATGCTGCGTCGCGCTTCGTCCGGATCGAGGTAGAGGCGCAGAGTGGCGTCGAGGGCGGCAAGGTCCAGCTTGTCGATGCGCAGTGCGCGGGCCAGTGGATGACGCCGCATGGCGCCAATCGTGGCACCGCTGCCGATTGCCAGTCCCGCCTGAGGGCCACCGAGGAGCTTGTCGCCGCTGAAGGTGACGATGTCGCAAACGGCGACGCTCTCGCGCAGCAGCGGCTCGTCGTCGAACAGGGGAATGTCCGCGAGGGCGCCGCTGCCGAGATCATCGATCAGGACGGCGTCACGCGAATGCGCTAGGGCGGCAAGGTCGGTCAGGGGTGGTTCTGCCGTGAAGCCGACGATTCGGTAGTTGCTGGTGTGGACCCTGAGGATGGCCTTCGTTCGCGAGTTCCAGGCCGCCTCGTAGTCGCGGAGGTACGTTCGATTCGTGGTCCCGACTTCGACGAGTTCAGCACCGCTCTCACGCAGTATGTCCGGAATGCGAAAGCTGTCGCCGATCTCAACAAGCTGGCCTCTTGAGACGAGTACCTCCCCCCCGCGAGATGTCGCGGCGAGGGCGAGGAGCACGGCCGCGGCGCAGTTGTTGACGGCGAGAGCATCGGCCGCTCCGGTGAGCGTGCAGAGAATGTCGTGAACATGGTCTTGGCGGGAGGCGCGTTCGCCGCGGGCGAGACCGTACTCGAGGTTCGTTCCTCCCGAGGCGGCGATGGTGACGGCGTCCACTGCCTCCCGGGGCAGCACAGAGCGTCCGAGATTCGTGTGAACGACAACGCCGGTGGCGTTGATGACGCGCTGCAGCGATGGAGTACGTGCCAGATCGAGCAGTGCGCACACCCACGGCACGAGGTCCGCGGCCGTGAGCTCTCTTGCGCGCTCGTTGTGCGCGCTGCCGTGTTCGTCTCCCCGGATCTCGCTGCGCAAGCGCTCGATGACGGTACGCACCGCGTCAACGACGAGGGCGTGCGGATGTTGCTCCAGGGCCTCCTGAAGTGCGGGCTCACGTAGCACCTCGTTGACGCTCGCGAGGGCTCGTAGGCGTGGATCGCCTGTCTGGCGCTCGGATCGCCTCGACTTCGACTGGCGGTCGCTCAAGGCTGCTCCTTTCGCGCGATTCGCAGTGACGCTTCGCTTCGCCGCCGCATGTCGAAGACGATCATCGCATATGCGAGCAGTCCCGCCACAACGATGAAATCCGCGACGTCGACGCCGAGGCGCAGCAGGTCCGCTCTCGCAGTAATAGCGCCAGCGGCGACGGCGATCAGGAGGCCGCCGGCAAGCGCCTCGCATATGGCCCAGAATCCACGCGGCTGCGTCTGCTTGAAGCCGAGCGCGGTTGTGTAGAGGGACAAGAGAACAACGGCTGCGCAGGCGAGGCCGACAAGGAAGAGCAGGGCGACCTGAGGGATGACCTCGGAGGCGGGCCGTCCGGCGGCCCAGTTCCATGCCGTGGCTCGCGAGGTGCCGATCCCCAGAACGAGGACGAGGAACCAGGCGACGAGCGCGAGAACGGCGATCGCACCGAGCAGGACAAATGGAACCACCGAGAGAACGCGAAGCGTCAGCCGAGCTTCTGGTTCCGACGACCTCGACGATGCGCGTTTGGCGTCGTTCCCGGCAGACGAGGGGCGCTCAGATTGACCGGACTGACGGTGCGGCATCGAGCAGGTCTTGGCGGTCGCGCCGATCGGCCAGGAGTAGGCTGCCGGCTCGTTCCGCGGTAAGCCGGCCGATGGTCCATGCCGGCGTACCGCGGGTCTCAAGGGCGGTGACAAGCGCGGCATGGTCTTCGGGTGCAACGGCGATGAGGAGGCCGCCCGACGTCTGGGGATCGAAAAGCAGCTGGATGCGAGGGTCGTCTGGTGGCACGCATTTGTCAGTTACTTGGACGCGTGGCCAGAGAAAGTCGCGATTGGCTACGAGTCCGCCGGCGTACACCCCTTGCGTCAGAAGGCTGAGAACGTCGACGTGAATCGGGATGGAGTCCAGCCAGAGCGTCGCCGCCAGCCCGGCACCGTCAAGCATCTCGCAGAGGTGCCCGGCAAGGCCAAACCCACTTACGTCTGTGCAAGCATGTGTCTCGACGGTCGCCATGGCGGTGGCGGCGCTCGCGTTGAGCGTTGCGGCTTCGTCGATCGCGACCGACATATCGTCTTCAGTAAGCACGCCCTTCTTGAGGCCGCTGGCGAGGACGCCAATGCCAAGGCGCTTGGTGAGGATGAGAATGTCGCCGGCGCGCCCTCCGGAGTTGTAGACGATTTGCCCCGGGTGCGCCACACCGGTCACCGAGAGCCCGTACTTCGGCTCGCGGTCGTCAATCGAATGACCGCCGGCGAGTTCCGCTCCGGCCTCGGCGATCTTCTCGGCTCCGCCACGGAGGATGTCGGCGAGGTGGGCCATGCCCAGCTTGCTCGGCCAGCCGACGATGTTCATTGCTGTCAGCGGCTTGGCGCCCATGGCGTAGATGTCGCTGAGAGCGTTGGCGGCGGCGACGCGGCCGAAATGGTATGGGCTGTCGACAATCGGCGTGAAGAAGTCGACTGTCTGAACGAGACAGAGGTCGTCGGTCAGCTGCACGATGGCAGCGTCGTCACGCGTCTCGAGGAGACGAGCGAACTGAGGCGATGTGCGAGGCAGAGCGTCGAGAACGGCTTGCAGGTCACACGGACCCAGCTTCGCCGCTCAGCCGCTCTTCGCCGCGTACTGTGTGAGTCGGATTCGTTCCGTCATTTCTCTAGCTTACACGCAGGGAGCTCAGGCGGCCGAATTGCAGCGAGATGGTATGCCCATCCGGCGTCGAGAAGAGCGTCTCACCGCCAATTCTGAGTCACGTGGCCCCCGTGCTCTCCCGCCTTACGGCCCAGGAGCGGTGGATTGGATGGCGCGTTCGAAGAGAGCGGCCGCGGCAAACGACGAACGCACGCGCGGTCCGGCTTCGACCAAGAGTCCGAGTCTCTCGCCGGCGCGCTTGAGCGCGACGAATTCCTCTGGTGGTACGTAGCGATCAACGGGGAGGCTCCCAGGGGCCGGTTGCAGATACTGTCCGATCGTGACGACTTGCACACCCGCTCGAGCACAATCGGTGAGGAGGCCCAGGACTTCATCGCGGGTCTCGGAGAGACCGAGCATCAGGCCGGTCTTCACCAATGGCCGTCGTGTCTGCGGGGCTGTCGTGCTGTCCGGGCGTGCCTTCGTTTGCTCGGCAGCGAAGCTCAGGAGTCCGAGAGACCGCGCGTAGGTTGCCATACTACGCGCGCGAGGTGTCACGCGTTCAACTGTCTCCAGGTTGTGTGCCAGAACGTCAGGGCGTGCGGACAGTACGGTCCCGAGCGCCAAGCGGTTGCCCGCGAAGTCGGGGACGAGCACCTCGATGCTCGCGGAAGGTGTGACGCGGCGAATCGTCTTGATCGTCTCGGCGAAGTGACCAGCGCCGCCGTCGGGAAGATCGTCGCGCGTAACGCTGGTGATTACAACGTGTTGCAGACCAAGCTGATGAACGGCGGCGGCGACACGCGAAGGCTCATCGGGATCGGGGTCTGCGTATGGAGAGCCCCGTCGATCGGCCGAGGCGGCGTCGTCGTGAGTGCCAATGGCACAGAATCGACACGAGCGAGTGCATCGATTGCCAAGGATGAGCAACGTGGCGGTTCCCTCGCAGAAGCATGTTCCACGGTTGGGACAACGCGCCTCCCGGCAGACGGTCGTGAGACGTTGGGCCGCGAGGGCGGCGTCGGTTGCGCGGTAGCGCGCCGCGTGAGGAGTGTCTTGCGTGAACCAGTTGGGCAGTCTCGCGTGGATCTCACGCGGTTTGTGGCCACTCACAGGCTGTGGATGCCATGGCCAAGCGCGGCGTTGGCGGCCTCGCCGATTGCTTCTGAGAGCGTCGGGTGAGCGTGTATGGTGCCGGCTAAGCTCTCCAGCGTGAGCCCGGCATGTGTTGCCAAGGCCAATTCGTGGATCAACTCCGCTGCGTGGGGACCCAGGACTGATGCGCCGAGTATGCGGCCGCTCTCTGCTTCGCAGACGATGCGTACGAACCCGTCGGCGTTGCCTTCGATGACGGCCTTGGAGTTGCTGTTGAGGCGGACATGAGCGATGGTGATGGGGACGTTCTCGGTGGCTGCGCGCTCTTCGCTCATGCCGCAGGACGCCACTTCAGGGACGCTGAAAGCCACGGAGGGCACGACACGCTCATCGAGCATCCGGGACGCGCCGGTGACCGCGTTCTCGGCGGCGATTACACCCTGGTGGTAGGCCCAGTGCGCAAGCATTGGAGGACCCGTTACGTCTCCCGCTGCGAAGACGTCTGCGACGGACGTTCGCAGCGTCCTGTCTGTCACGACATAACCTCGTTCGTCGAGGCGAACTCCCGTATCGGTCAGTCCGGCATCCGAGGTTAGGGGACGGCGCCCCACGGCGACAAGGACTCGAGCGGCTGATATCACGCGGCCGTTGTCCAGGTGGAGGGCGATGTCTTCACCTTCCGGCGCGGCGCTTTCGACACGGACCGCAAGAGAGACGTCGATGCCTGTGCGCTTGAATGCCTGCTGGAGCGTCTTGCTCGCTCGCATGCCTTCGCCGGGAATCAACTGGCTCATCATCTCAATGACGAACACTTCGGTGCCCAACGTTGCGAACAGCGACGCGAACTCGCAGCCGATCGCCCCGCCGCCAACGATTGCCAGGGTCTCCGGCACGCTTTCGATCCGGAGTGCTTCGTCGCTGGTCATGATTCGCGGATCGCTCCAGTCGAAGAGACCGAGGCGAACAGGCTCCGAGCCTGTGGCGATGATGATCGCGTCGCCGTGCAGTTCGCGGCCGTCGCTGAGGGCGAGAGTGTGCGCGCCCGACAGGCGCGCCCATCCGGTGATGACTTCGACCTTTCGGGCCTTGAGTAGGTGGTCAACACCGTCCCGAAGCATCGACGTTACGCGTTCCTTACGATCCATGAAGGCGGCGAAGTCGAATTCGACTTCGCCGGTCCTGATGCCGAAGGCACTGGCGTCGCGCACTTGCCGGAGTCTCTCAGCACCGGCGATCAGGGCTTTCGTCGGGATACACCCCCGATTGAGGCAGGTGCCGCCGATCTCACGCGTTTCGACCAGCGTGACAGCGGCGCCGAGTTGCGCTGCGCGGCCGGCGGCGACATACCCCGCTGGTCCGCCGCCGACGATGAGAATGCGTTTCACTTCGTCCTCCCCAGGAGCTCCGTCCGTTGGTTCAGTGCTCACGTGCTTGCGTCTGCATGCACCTCCTGTGCGAGCGACTCTACGATGTCTCGCCAGAGGCTGTCGCGCGCGGTAGAGAGGCGCCCATCGAGTCCGACGCCGTCCCACGACTCCCCGAGGACTGTCTCGGCGGCCACTCTGAGCGTCTCTGGAGGCCGCCGCTCGAGCACCGAGCCGTGCACGAGAACTCGCCCGCCGAAGCGACACTGCGCCAGTGCCACGACCTTCTCGCCGGCGACGGTCAAGTCGTGAGCGAGCACGGTGGCGAAGCAGTAGGGAGCGTGGCAGTAGGAGGCCGTCTCTCCATGCGACGGGGTCAGGCCGTGGTTCGTCAGCGCGTGCCCGACAGCTCTGACGACGAGAGCGTACGGCTGCGTGATGTCGAGGTTTGCTCGCGCTGCCCTATCGGTCGCGCCGTTCGGCATGGCGACGGCGAATGACCATTCGAATGCCTCCCCGTGCAGTACGGCGCGTCCGCCGGTGGGTCGTCGCACGACGTCGATGGGAAGGGCTTCACGGGCTGGGGCGGCCTGAAACCTCCCCAGCGACAGCGCCGGCGGAGCCCACACATAGCGTCTGGCGACGAAGTCTCGGCGCTCCTGGAGGAGCGCCTTGTCGAGAGACATCTGCTCTGCGCCTGTCGTCCTGATATCCGGCAGTACGGTGAGCAACCGAAACCTCCGCGGCTCGGTTTGCCTCGCTCAGGCCTCGTCGAGGAACGCGCGATACTCCTGCGCGCTCATCAGCGCGTCGATTTCCTCGGCGTTGGCAAGTCTGATGCGGATGAGCCACCCCTTGCCGTAACAGTCCTGGTTAGTGAGTGTCGGCTCGTCAACGACGGCGTCGTTGACTGCCAAGACCACGCCACTCAGGGGGGAGAAGACGTTGCTGACCGCCTTCACCGACTCGAGTTCTGCATACGGTTGTCCCGCGGCGATGCTTGCTCCCGCTTCTGGCAGCTCAGCATAGACGACTTCTCCAAGTGCGTCTTGTGCGAACCACGTGATACCGAGCACAGCCTCGGCGCCGTCAATGCGTGCCCAGTCATGCTCCGCGAAGTACTTGAGATCGTTCGGATACGCTTCTTCGCTCATCGCGCCTCCTTGTCGAGCGACTGCGTGTCGCTGAGCTCTGCTCCCAAGATGACTGTATCACCGCCACTCAGGTGGTCGGCGTCGGGACATGAAGAGCGTGCGCAGAGACGAAGAAGCGGGTGGGCTGGTGGGCGCACGTGGATTCGAACCACGGACCTCGTCCTTATCAGAGACGCGCTCTAACCGACTGAGCTATGCGCCCGCGAGACATGCAGTCTAGAGATGTCATGGCGGGGCGTCAACCTGCCGCAGTTGTGTCGTCGCGCTCCTTGGATGTGGAGTAGGTCGGTCAGTCGGCCTGACGTATACTCTGAGGCATGAATGTGCAAGAGATGGTCATCTACGGCGTAAGTTTCGACGTCATCGGCAAGCAGCCCATCGTGCTGCTCAAGACGATGGAGGGAAACAAGTTCCTTCCTATATGGATCGGCCATCCTGAGGCTGCTGCCATTCTGATCAAGCTCCAGGGAACGAGTCTGCCGCGGCCGATGACGCATGATCTCCTCACGAGTGTCATCGGCAGCTTCAACGCCGAGGTCTCGCGCATCACGGTGACCGAACTTAAGGAGAGCACCTTCTACGCAAAGCTCACACTCACGAAGGACGGTGACGAGATCGAGGTCGACTCGCGCCCGAGCGATGCTCTAGCGCTCGCCGTGAGGACTGAGGCACCCATCTATGCATCCACGCAACTCATCGACGAGAATGCCATCGAGTTCGAGCGCGAGGTTGACGACACCGAGGAGATTGTCGAGAGTTTTCGCGACTTTCTCGAGAGCGTGTCGCCAGACGACTTCATTGGGGCGACTGCGACACCCGACGAGGTTGCGTTCGCCGAGGACGAGGACGACGACGAGTTCGATGACGAGGAAGACGAAGGCTACGACGACGACGAGGACGCCGAGGACGAGGACGACGACGAGTTCGACGACCTCGACGACGAAGACGAAGGCCCGTACCGTTGAGTGTCGCTGACGGAGTCGGTCAGAACGGAGATACCAGTGCCGAATGCTAGCGACGATCCGGTGATCAGGCAGTTCCGCGATCAGATCTCAGACATTGATCTCAAGATAGTCGAGGCGGTGAATAAGCGCCTAGGGCTTGTGCGTCAGCTGAAGTTGTACAAAGCGCAGCATGGCGTCGCCTTCGTTGATGCGGCGCGTGAGGAATGGATGCTGACCTTCGTACAGCGTGCCAACAAGGGTCCGCTCTCTTCTGACGGACTCGCTGAGCTCTATCGGCATATCGTCGAGGTGTCGAAGCGCGAGGCCTGACTTGTCGTCGGCGTCGAGTCCTTGCTCGGCGATCGAGGCTTGCCGTTCATGTGTCTGACGGAGCGCCGCGCCGTCGTCGTTTGAATGCGCAACAGATTGCGCAGTCGACCCGTCGCTGCTGCGGCGAAATTCGCGCGGTACTCGGGTCTCGCGCTGTCTGCCAGTTCGCTGCCGTGTCGTAGGGGTGCGCAGTGGAAGAATGGACTGGCACGGTGGGCAGCCCCAGGGACTCGATTCGGGCCTGCTCGCGTTCGCTCGCCGAGACAACAGAGACACGCTATGGTAGCCGTCAGATTCGGTTTCTCGGCGCAAGGAGGCGCTTCCCCATGGCAGTAGGACTCATGGACATCAAGGGGCAATACGCGGAGTTGCAGGATCGCATTGAGGCGGCAGTGCTTGAGGTCCTGCGCAGCGGTCGCGTCATCCTTGGCCCGAATGTCAAGCGATTCGAGGAGGAGGCTGCGACGTATCTCGGCACCGCGGACTCGGTAGGCGTCGCCAACGGCACCGATGGGCTCACGATTGTCTTGAGGGCGCTCGGCGTTGGCCACGGCGACGAAGTTGTCACGACGCCGTTCACCTTCTATGCCACGGCCGAGGCCATCGCCCAAGTCGGCGCGAAGCCCGTGTTTGTCGACATCTGCCCCGACACTCTGTGTCTCGATCCGTCGAAGCTGTCGGCGGCGTGCTCGCCACGCACCAAGGCGGTTATGCCCGTTGATCTCTTTGGTCTGCCAGCCGATGCCGACGCGATTCGGGCAATTGCGTCGGCATCGGGGCTGCCCGTGATTGAGGACGCGTGCCAAGCATGGGGTGCCAGCTACCGTGGTCGTCGGGCCGGTTCTCTTGGCGACGCGGCCGTGTTCAGCTTCTTTCCAACCAAGAACTTGGGGGGGTTCGGTGACGGAGGTCTTGTCACGAGCGCCGACGTCGATCTGGTCGAGCGCGTGCGCGAGCTCCGCTTTCACGGTAGTAGAGACAAGAAGACTTTCACGCGGGTGGGTTTCAATTCCAGACTGGACGAACTGCAGGCCGCTGTTCTTCGCATCGAACTCGAGGTCATCGATTTGTGGAACGCACGTCGAGCCCAGATTGCGGCGTGGTACGACGACTACCTTCCTGAAGATGTCGTGCGGCCGTCTGTGCCTGAGGGCTCGACGCACGTCTACCATCTCTACGTGGTGCGTCACCCTCGGCGAGACGCGATCGCTGCGTCCTGTCGAGAGCGTCAGGTGGACTGCGCGGCGTACTACACTACGCCCCTGCAGCTTCAGCCGGTGTTCGCAGAGCTCGGGCACAGACCGGGCGATTTTCCTGTGACGGAGGCGGCTGCAGCGGAGAACCTTGCGCTGCCAATGCACCCGAACCTGACCGAATCCCAGGTGAGAGAAGTCGCTGCAGCGGTGACCGCCGGCCTCAGGTAGTGCCGCCGGCGGGTGAACGGAGCACGGTGTGAGGATCTGGGTCGACATTACCGACGCAGCTGATGTCGTCTTCTTCGCGCCGATCGTCCGTCGTCTCGAGAGCGGTGGCCACATCGTTACGGTGACGGCACGGCGGTTCGCGAGCGCCGACGCCATTCTCAAACGATACGGCGTCGGCGCTGTTCTCGTTGCGAGCCACGAGGGCGGAAGCCTGGCAGCGCGAGCCGTCGGGCTCGCGAATCGTACCCGTCAGTTGCTGGCGTCGGCTTCGGTTGGGCGCTTCGACGTTGCCACAGGGACACACACCAGCGATTTCGTCCTCGCCGGCTGGACGCTCGGCATTCCGCAGCTCACATTCATGGAGGAAGACGGATTACGTGGAGGCAGAGCCTCGGGCATGAGGTTCGCGGACGAGGTCGCCGTGCCGGACGCGATCGCCACGGAAGCGCTGCTCGCTTTTCGTCCGGCACCGAAGAGGTTCGTGCGATATCCCGGCTTCGCGGAGGAATACTATCTCCATGATGTTCACCCTGAGCCGAACGCTCTCCCGAAGCTCGGCATCGATGATCGACGCGTCGTCGGCATCGTCCGGCCTGCCCGAGCCGATTCGTCGTCAATGCTCGCGGGGGTGGCCAAGACGAGCGAAGCAGCCTTGACGAATCTCACGCGAGAGATTGCCGGGCGACGCAACACGACGCTTGTTGTCCTGGCGCGTGATCGCGAGCAGCGGCAGCGCCTCGTCGCGCTCGGTCTGCCCAACGTGGTTGTTCCCGACGGATTCGCCGATGGTGTTGGGCTGCTCGCGGCCGCGGACTTCGTTCTCGGTGACGACACCGCCATGGCGCGCGAAGCGGCAGCTCTTGGTACGCCAGCGTATACAGTCTCGAGGCTTCTGACGGCCGTCGATCGCGCACTGGTCAGCGCTGGCCGACTGACGATTGCTTCGAGAGTAGAGGACATCGTGCTGAAGAAGAAGGCTACGAGGACCCCGGCGCTCGAGCCGCGCGATCCCTACGTATTTGTCGACGAGATCCTGGCGCTCGCGCGCCGACGAGCGCGCCGCGCGCTGGTGGGCACATCGGGCGACGCGCGCCGTGAGACGCGGTGACGCGGTGGATCTTCGTCAGCTACGACTCTACTGCCGCATCGTTGAGCGCCGGTCGTTCTCTCTGGCAGCAGAAGAGCTGCACATCACTCAGCCTGCCGCGAGTCAGCAGGTGCAGAGCCTTGAGCGCGAGCTCCAGATCATCCTCCTGGACCGCTCTCGGCGGACGGTCACGCCGACCGATGCTGGCTATATCTTGTATCGCTACGCGCGCGAGATCCTCGACCTTCACGAGCGTGCGCTGACGGAGATTCTCGATCTCGGTGAGCTTGTGGTCGGGCGACTCGTTGTCGGTGCGTCGACCGGTCCCGGCGAGCATGTGCTCCCCACGATGTTGACGCGTTTCAAGCAGGAGTACCCGGGTGTCAGCATCGCCCTGACTGTGGACGATACTCAGACTGTGGTGGAACGCGTCCTGGCACGTGAGTTCGAGCTCGGTGCGGTGGGGGCAGTTGTGCCGCGGCCAGAGATAGTCGCAGAGCCGCTGGCGAGAGACGAGATTGTTCTCGTGTGTGGCTCCGAACATCATTGGGCAACGCGTGCCAGCGTCACATTGGCTGAGGTTGTTCGCGAGCCACACATCGTTCAGCAGCACGGGGCCGGCGTGCGCTCGGTCGTTGACGCTCACCTACGTTCTCTCGGCGTGCGGCCCGAACGAATGAATGTCGTGATGGAGATGGGCCTCATGGAGTCTGCGAAGCAAGCGGCCATCGCCGGCGGAGGCGTGACCTTTGTCAGCCGCTGGGCGATCGGCCCGGAGGTCGAACACGGGGCTCTTGTCGTGGTGCCCATCGAGGGTGTGCGTATTCTCCGCGACTTCTCTACGGTTCGGTCCAAGACGCGCGTGCTCTCCCGCGCCGCCGAAGCGCTGCTCGCGTTCTTTCGCGAGCAGTACGCGGCGGCGGGGAGATGACGCTGGCGGCCTCAGCCCCAGCGAGCTGCGAACTCAGCTGTGGCGCCAGCCAGTGTCGCGTCAAGTCGATCGAGAAGATCATCCAAGACGGCGCGATCAGCGACAAGTGGCGGTGATATCGAAATCATGGCTCCAGCGCGGTCGTCAGCCCTGGTCATGAGGCCATTGTGCTGGAGGAGGCGCGGCAGAACGTCGCGGCACATCGTCGCCTTCTGCTCCGCAGTGTACTCCTGACCGTCGTCTCTCGACGCCATGAGCTCGAGCGCGAAGAAGTACCCGGTGCCACGCACAACCTTGACCATCTGGTACCGCGTCGCAATCTCTGCCAGCTGAGTGGCCAGGTACGGGGAGAGGTCGAGCACGTTCTCGAGGATGTGCTCGTCGCGAAGGGCAGTGATGTTGGCCACAGCCACGGCGGTCGACATGGGGTGTCCGCCCCACGTGACCCCATGGGTGAAGGTGGCGATCTCTGAGTCGAGCAGGCGATCGACAAGTGTTTCGCGGACTACCATGCCGCCGAGGGGCGCGTAACCCGACGTGATTCCCTTCGCGAACGTAAGGATGTCTGGGACGACTTGATTGCGGATTGATCCGAACCAGTACCCCAGTCGCCCGAAGCCGCAGATCACCTCGTCCGCGCAAAGGAGAATCCCGTACTGATCACACATGCGGCGTAGCTCCTGCCAGTATCCATCGGGCGGGACGAGGATACCGCCGACGTTCTGGACCGGTTCCGCGACTACCATGGCTACTGTCTCAGGACCTTCCTCGAGGATCTTGTCCTCAATGGCCTTCAGACATGTGAGCTCCGTCACAGGGACGTCGCCCTCTTGCTCGTAGCCATACGTATTGGGCACGTGGTGGAACCAGTCCAGAAGCGGCTGAAACGGCGCGCGGAACTGGGGAATGCCCGTCATGCTCAGGGCGCCGAGTGTCGTCCCGTGGTATGCCATATGTCGGCTGATTATCTTCACTCGCTCCGGCTGACCCTGACCCTGGTGGTACTCGCGGGCGAACTTGATCGCGGATTCGTTGGCCTCGGATCCGGAGTTGACGAAGAAGACGACGCCGAGATCGCCCGGAGCGAGGTTGGCGATCAAGCTGGCCGCCTCAACCGAAGGCGGGTGGGCGGCCGACCAGTTCGTGGCATAGGAGAGTTTCTTGAGCTGCTTGGCCGCGGCATCTGCGAGATCGGCGCGGCCATGGCCGATGTTGACACAGAAGAGGCCGGCGAGGCCGTCCAAGTAGCGCTTGCCGTGATCGTCCCAGAGGTAGCAGCCCTCGCTGCGCTCGATGATGAGCATCTCGGGGTTGCGCCAGGCGGTCGCGCGCGTGAAGTGCTTGCCCAGATGGCGCCGTGCTTGTTCGCGGATGAGGTCGCTCATGGCCTGGCCTGGCCAAAGCTGGAGGCATCGAGGTGCTTGTAGCGCTCGAGGTAGCGAACCGGCGTCTTCAGGGCGTCGCGACGGAAGGGTTCGGCGAGTTCTTCAGGGTCCACCATGATCTCGACCACACTCGGACGTCCGGAAGCGAAGGCCGAGACGTAAGCCTCGCGAAGGTCCGCCGGGTCGGTCACTCGAATGCCGTTGGCGCCCATGGCGTTCGCAATCTCGGCGAAGTTGAAGCCGCCTACCTCGCGCCCGATGTTGGCGCCCACGAAACGATTGTCGTAGAAGTCGATCTGGTTCTTCTTCTCGGCGCCCCATTGTTGGTTGTTGAAGACGCAGGCAACGACGGGGAGATCCTCTTCGACGGCTGTCATGACCTCGTGCAAGCTCATGCCCCAGGCGCCGTCGCCCACAATCGCGGCGACGGGCCGATCAGGGGCGGCCACCTTGGCGCCGAGGGCGCCTGGGTACGCGAAGCCGCAGTTGCCGAAGCCGAGCGCCGGAAGGAAGGAGCGAGGCTTCGTGAAGCGCAAGTAGGCGTTTGAAACGGAGCAGATGTTGCCGATGTCGCTGGCGACGATGGCGTTGTCTGGTAGCGCCGCGGCGAGTTCGGCAACGGCGCGACGCGGACTGATAGGTGCCGAACTCGATTGTGAGATCGACGCGAGCTCGTCGGTCCACTCGCGCTTGGCTTGCATGATCGCGGCAAGTCGCTCCGGGTCGGCCCGCTTGACGCCTTGCTTCGCGACGAGGCGGTCAAGGATCGCCTCGGCGGCGGCTTTGGCATCTCCAATGACGCCCACGGCGAGCGGGCGAACTCGACCCAGTTGTTTGTAGTCGATGTCGATCTGCACGATCTTGGCGTTCTTCGGGAAGTAGTCGAAGCCATACTGCGGGAGCGTGCCAAAGCCACTTAGTCGCGCTCCGATGGCCAGGATGCAGTCCGCCCCGGAGAGGAGCTTCATCGCTGCCTTTGATCCTTGGTAGCCGATGGGGCCGACGGCCATCTCGTCCGTGAATGGGAATGAATCGTTGTGCAGGTAGGAGTTCGCCACGGGCGCGCCGAGCTGCTGAGCGAGACGGCTGACGACGTCGTACGCGGCTGTCTCGGTGACTCCAAGACCCGCGATGATTGCCGGATTCTTGGCTGCCATGAGTGCCGCGGCAGCTTCGTCCAGGAGTGCCTCATCGCCAGCGCCGCGGGCGGAGACGCGATACTGTTCCGGCTCCAAGATCGTGTAGTCGGCCTCGGTGTAGAAGTAGTCTCTCGGCACATCGATCTGCACCGGCCCACGTTCGGCATAGGCGGCGCGGATGGCGGTGCGGAATGCTTCAGCTATGCGATCCGGGCGATTCACCTGGATCTGGAACTTCGTCACCGTGCTGAAAATAGGGATCTGCTCGACTTCTTGGAAGCCGTCGAGACCACGGCCGCCGGTCATGACAGAGGGCGTGAGCAGAATAAGCGGTGAGTGCGCATGATATGCAGCCGCAACGCTCGTCACCATGTTCGTGATGCCGGGCCCGTTCTGGCCGGTCGCCATGCTGGCTCGTCCGGTGACTCGTGCGAAGCCATCGGCCATGTGCGCTGCGGATTGCTCGTGTCGGACGGCGATGAAGCGAATCCCGGCGGCTGGGAAGAGGTCGAGTGGGTCCATGTAGGCGGAACCCACGATGCCGAAGACCTCGGTGACGCCCTCCATCCTCAGGGTTTCAACCATTGCCTCGCTTGCCGTCATATGCGTCACGCTCGCTCACTCCTCTCCATGTGCATCAAACGTACTCTGATGCCTTCTTCTGTCCGTCCAACTAAGCTGCTCGCCAATCGTTCTTCCCTAGGAGGATGCGCCGATCTTTGCGCCGATCTCTGCTCTCAGGGCAGCGAACTCCGGCAGGAGACGGGCGTCCGTCACGGCGCCCTCGTGAGCGGGCAGGTCGACGAGTTCGTTGTAGACGATGCGACCTGGACGCGCGCTGAAGACGACGACGCGGGTTCCCAGGTACACGGCCTCTTCGACACTGTGCGTGACGAAGATGATGGTCTTGCCGGTTGCCGCCCAAATCTGTTTGAGCTCCTGCTGGAGGCGCTCGCGAGTGAGGGCGTCGAGAGCGCCGAACGGCTCGTCCATGAGTACACAAGCGGGATCGTTGGCCAACGCGCGAGCGATGGCTGCGCGCTGCTGCATTCCTCCGGAAAGCTCGTACGGTCGCTGCTCGCCGACGTCGGCAAGACCCACCAGCGAGAGGTAGCGTTTGGACAGATCGCGTCTGACGCCCCTCGGGCAGCGCTTCATTCGTGGTCCGATCTCGACGTTCTCGCGGACCGTCATCCACGGAAAGAGAGTCGGGGCCTGAAAGACCATGCCCCTGTCGGCTCCGGGACGAGTCACCGGTTGTTCGTTGACGAAGACTCCCCCCTCGCTGGGCGTGAAGAACCCGCCGATGAGCTTCAGCAGGGTCGTCTTGCCACAGCCTGATGGACCGACCAAGCACACGAACTCGCCAGGCTCGATGACGAGGTCGACGCCGGCAAGTGCCGGCGTCGACCTCTTGTCACTGCTGAAGAAGTGCGTCACATTGCGCACTTCAATGCGTTCGGGACGAGAGCCACCACCGTCCGGTGCTTGATCGGCGGCAGCTTGCGCGCTCGTGCGACTCTCATCCGACATCGCCGTCATTCGATCGCGGCTACGAACTTGTTCGCCAGGCCAGCCTGGAAGGTTGTGAGCGGTGGGACCTCTTCTACGGCGTTCTGAGTCAAGAGGAATTGTGATGCGCTCTCAAGATTCTCAGCGAGCTTGCCTGGGGCTTCGGGCGTGCCTAGGTAGTCGGCTCCGGCCTGCTGCGTCGCATCCAGGTAGATGAGGTCGTTCATCTGCGCCTGGGCTTCCTCGGCGGTAACGTTGAGCTGGTTGCCGATTGCCTCCGCTGCTGCCTCAGGATCGGAGGTGATGAGCTTCACGGCCTTGTCCTGTTGTTCCACCCACGTTTGCACGGCATCTGGGTATGCGTCCGCGAAAGCGTTGGTGACGACGGCGAGGTCGGCGGTCAGTTTGCCCTCTTTGGCGAGGTCGGCGCTCGTGATCAGGACGGTGCCGTCCTTCTTGAGCTCAGCGAGTGTCGGATTCCAGACGTACGCGCCATCGATGTCGCCGCGCTGCCACGCTGCGAGGATTGCCTGCGGCTCGAGGTTGACGATCTTGACATCCCCCGGATCGACGCCGTTCAGCTCTAGGGCAGCGAGGAGGCTGTAGTGAGCCGTGGAGCCAAACGGAGTGCCGATCTTCTTACCTTTGAGGTCGGCGAAGTCGCTGATGCCGGAATCGTTGCGCACGGCGAGCGATTCGGCGGCGCCGATTACGTCGTGGATCCACGGCACCTTGTAGGCGATGTTCATGGGCTGCGAAAGCCCGGCGGCTACCGGGCTGCTGCCGGCGAGGCCTATGTCGATGCTGCCGGCGATCATGGCGGTGTTGACGTTGCCGCCGGAGTCGAACTTGATCCACGTGATCTTCGTATTGGGGAGCGCCTCTTCGAGCCACCCCATGTCTTTGACGATGAGATCGCCGTTCGGGATGAGCTGGTACCCGATGCGGATTTCGGACGGATCGCCCGAGGGCGACGAGCTGGTCGTCGTTTCGGAGTCGCCGCAGGCAGCGATGAGTGCGGCGAAGGCAAGAACGGCAACGGCCGCAACGATGACCAGGAGCGCGTGGGATTTCGCGGTTCGTCTACGTGGTGCGTCGAACATACAGACTCCTTCATTCCCTTGGACCGGACGCGGCGAAGCGGGTTTGCGAAATCTGTGGACCCCCCTCAGACTAGCTTGCGATTGACGGGTGGTATTATGCATAAGCGAAAGCATTACGGGCAAATTTGGTTAGCTTATACTGCGGCCGCCCGTGATAGCCAGAGATGATTCTACTCGCTCAACCCCGAGGAGATATGAGCCAGCGAGGACGTTCATGAAGGAAGAGCACCCTCATCGCGGGTCGGAGGATCTCGCCTTTCAAGGATCCGTGCCGCCGGCCTTCGAGCACGAGTCCGCGGCGGCGACCGGCGGCAAGCCGTCGGGTTGGCGTAGATGGCGCTTTCCTCTAGTTGAAGTCGCCGTTGTTGTGATCGCCTTCATCACTTGGTGGGTGATTGCCTACCTTCACGTGTGGTCGCCCCTTTTTGTGCCAACGCCAGCGTCCGTGTGGGAGGCGGGGGTTCAGGTCTCCTCGCGGGGCTGGAGTGGCTACCTCCTCTGGGAGCATCTCTGGGCAAGCATGCGGCGCATTCTCATCGGCAGCGGGATCGCTATTGGCGTAGGCGTCCCGCTCGGGCTGCTGGTGGGGACGATCGCAATTGCTCGGCGAATCACGTGGCCGGGCTTGACGTTCATTCGGGCACTGCCGCCCCTGGCGTATTTCTATCTGCTCGTCATCTGGTTTGGGATTGGCGAGACTCCCAAGGTGCTCTTGCTCGTGCTCGCGGCGCTTCCACCCATTGTCCTTGCTACCAGCGATGCGGTGCGCAACGTCTCTCAAGATCGCCTCTTGGCGCTTGAGACGCTCGGTGCGTCGCGGCTCCAGATCGTGCGCCACGGTGTGTTCCCGTCGGTGCTGCCAGAGGTGATCACCGGCATCCGTGTCGCGGTCCTGTTCGCTTTCACCACTGTTGTCGCCGCGGAAACGATTAACGGCATTCCCGGTCTTGGCGGCATGGCGCGAGACGCTCAGGCGTACAATCAGACCGACATCGTCATCATGGCGATCATTCTCATCGGGCTCTGCGGTATCGTCCTCGATCTGGCCATCCAGATCATCGATCGCGTTCTTGTTCCGTGGCGAGCCTATCTCTGAGAGGGTCGGCATGAGGGGGCAGTCGATCCCAACGTGGGCTACTATGCTGTGAGCGCCGACTCGGCGGCGCGCGACCAGGAGGGCAACGATGTTCGAGTTCCTCACACTTCCCGAGCGCACGCGCAAGCCGCGCCAGAGCGGGCTCACGCACGTCCTCGACAAGGGCTACAGCCTGGAGCAGGTGAGTCAGTTCATGGAGATGGCCCAGGGGTATGTGGACATCGTCAAGCTGGGCTGGGGGACGGCGGTCGTTACGCCTCACCTCAAGGAGAAGATCGATCTGTACCGCAGCTTCGGCGTCCCGGTGTGCTTTGGCGGCACGTTCTTCGAGCTTTGCGTCCATCAGGGCAAGCTCGAGGAGTACCTGGTGTTGGTGCGCGACCTGGGTATGGAATGCCTTGAGATCTCAGACGGCACCATCGAGATGGAAGAGAGCGATAAGCTGGCCATGATCCGCCGATTGAGTCGCGAGTTTCGCGTCTTGAGCGAGGTGGGCAGCAAAGACGCGGATGTTGTTATTGCTCCCCGCGTTTGGGTCGACAGCATCAAGCGCGAGTTCGATGCCGGCGCGTGGAAGGTGATCACCGAGGGTCGTGAATCGGGCACTGTGGGCATCTATCAGTCTGGCGGTGAGGTCAAGGAAGGGCTACTCGACGACATCACGGACGCCATCGATCCGCAGCACTTGTTGTTCGAGGCGCCGGCCAAGAGCCAGCAGGCGTGGTTCATCAAGCATTTCGGGGCCAACGTGAACCTTGGCAATATCCCTCCGGAAGAAGTGATTCCGCTCGAGACGCTGCGGATCGGCACTCGCGGCGACACGCTGCTGCACTTCCGCTAGAGCTCACTGGACTCTCCATGACGGTGCTGCTCCTGCGTCACGGCGAGACCGACTGGAACTGTGAGCCCGTGCGCTGTCAGGGCTGGGCTCATGTTGGGCTGAACCGACGAGGGCGCGACCAGGCCCGAGAGGTGGGGAGGCTTCTTCGGGATCGCGGCCTTGAGCTCGTGGTCACGAGTCATTTGGTGCGCGCACGGGAAACCGCCGCCATCCTGCTCGAGGAGATCGGGGGCGTGCGCCTCGTGTCAGATCCCCGCCTCGCTGAGACCCATCGTGGCGATTGGGAGGCGCACACGTATCGAAGTGTCATGGTCGAGGAGCCGGAGGACTGGCGTCGCTACCGTGAGGATCCGGCCACGTTCCGTTTTCCTGCCGGCGAGAGTCTGGTTGAACAGCAGCTGAGAGTACTCGCCGCAGTGCGTGACGTGCTGCGAGAGGCGCGACCCGCGGTGCTTGTTGCTCACGGCGGAAGCATCAGGCTCGTACGTTGCTTCGCGGAAGATCTCGGTATCGAGGCTTTCCACTCGATGAGTCCGGGAACGTGTTCGCTCGTTGAGATCGCGACGGACGGCCTTCTGGCGAAGATCGAGCGGTTTCTCGGCTAGCCCCGTTCGCCGTGCCTCCTGCGCCTCGCCCCATTCCTAATCCTCCGGAGATTGCAGCCGGGCGACGCCGCGCGGCGTTCGTCTTCGTCATGGTGATCCTGGCTCTGGCGCTCGTGGTGGTGGCCGGTGTAGTGGCGCTGAACTCGTATGCGGATCCCTATGGTGCGCTTGGCACGGAGATCCTTCCCACATTGACCGCGTCTGACCGAACAGCCAAAGCGGATGCCATCGAGGCTCTGGCACAGGGTCCGGAGCTTGTTCTCCTCGGGAGCTCGCGGGCGATGCGCTACGACCCAGGCCTCGTGGCAGAGAAGAGCGGGCTGCGGACGTTCAACGCCGCGGTCAACGGCGTAGGAGGAACCGCAGACATGTGGGCGATGACGCAGTTCCTCAACGACGTGTGGCCGGACACGAACCCCGACTACATTTGGCTGCTCGATGTCGAGGCGTTCGTTCCCGTGACGATCGAGGCGCGTACTGCTGACGAACCTCGTCTTGCGCGGTATGTTGGTGTGCCGATCGCTTCCAGAGGCGTCAGGGAGATGGCTCGGGCCGTCTATGCGAACCGTGGCAGTATGCTGTCGCTGGCGACGGCGAAGGACTCTTTCCGTCTCGCCTTCTCTCGCGATGAGGCGGAGAAGAGGGAAGTCGAGTATCGCAAGACGATTGGGCCGGATGGCGCGATGGCCGACCGCAAGTGGACGGAGAAGGAGTGGAAGCGCCGCTATCCCGAATCCGTTGCGCGATACACCGAGGTGCACAGTGTCGTCTATCGGGCCGGCCTTGACGCAGCGGCGAAGGCGTACTTTGAGAGGACGCTTGCCTTCATGAAAGCGGAGGGCGCAACGCCGATCATTGTCCTCACGCCGATGCACCCCGACCTCATGGCCACCGTCGCCCCGCTCGGGTGGACCGATCGTCACCGAGAGGTCGTTGCGTATCTTGCGTCGCTCCGTGACACCTACTCGCTGACAGTGCTTGACCTCTGCAACGAAGAGGTATTCGGTGGCGATCCGCGGCAGTGGTACGACGGTGTCCATCCAACGGCGGTAAACACTCGCCGGGCAATGCTGTACATTCTTGATCAGGTCGAAGGACAGCCTTGAGCGTGACCCGCCCTCTTGAGTTGAGGCGCGGGCTTTGACGTTCAGCAGCTACGGATTCCTGCTCGCCTTCCTGCCCGTTGTGGTTGTGGTGTACTGGCTTGTGCCGCGAGGGCGAGCACGCTTGGTCTTTCTCTTCCTTGCTTCGTGCGTGTTCTACGGCTACTGGAGCTGGCGCTTCGTGCCGCTGCTCTTGGTCGCGACGTTGGTGGCGTGGGTCGCCGGCCGCCTGCTCGTTGTCAGCAGCACCCGTCGACGGCGCCGGGCGATCCTCTGTGCGGCCGTGTTCGTCAACGTATCGTTGCTCGCCTATTTCAAGTACCGCGGGTTCTTCCTCGATTCGATCGATGGCGCTCTTCGTCTGGCCCGCGCCAACGACTCCCTCCCCGTGCTCGACGTGATCCTGCCGATCGGTATCTCGTTCTACACGTTCACCGCGATCTCATATGCGGTCGACATCTACCGGGGAGCGATCGCTCCAGCTAAGAGCATCTTCCACTACTACGCTTGGGTGACGATGTTCCCGTATATCACTGCCGGGCCGATCATTCGCTACGACCACGTCGGGCACCAGCTCGAAGCCGCTGACAGGCAACGGTTCTCATGGACCCTGATCGGCACTGGCCTCTTCTTCCTCATCCTTGGGCTTGCGAAGAAGGTGCTCTTCGCCGACGTCATGGCGCCTTACGTCAACGAGCTGTTCGCGCAGCCGGACGACTTAGCGCTGCTCACCGGCTGGGGAGCGGCACTCGGCTACACCCTGCAACTGTACTTCGACTTCTCCGGCTACTCAGATATGGCAGTCGGTGTCGCATTCATGCTCGGAGTGCGCTTTCCTCAGAACTTCAACTCGCCGTACAAAGCGGTCAATGTCTCGGAGTTCTGGCGTCGCTGGCACATGACGTTGTCCGGCTGGCTGCGCGACTATCTCTATATTCCACTCGGCGGCTCGCGCGGGCGTCAGCTGCTCACCGTGCGGAACTTGTTCATTACGTTTCTGCTCGGTGGGCTTTGGCACGGTCCAGCGTGGACCTTCGTGATATGGGGCTTACTGTGGGCTGCGTATCTCTCTGTGCACTCGACCTTGCGTGCTCGTGGATGGACACCTGGGTCGGCGTGGCTGAATCGGCTCGTCACCTTCGCGTGCGCGGTTGTTGCATGGGTCTTCTTCCGTGCTGCGAGCGTCGGCGATGCCCTTGGTGTACTTCGAGCTATGCTCGGATTGAACGGAGTGGTGGGTGGGAGACTGACGCTCGCGCCTGTCTTCGTGGCTCTGGTTGTCGGCGGACTGGTCTGGGTAAACGCTGCACCGAATACCTGGCAGCTCAAGCCCACGTCGTCAATTCGCTGCGCCGTCTTGCTGGGCGTGCTGCTGGGAGCATCGATCCTGGCGCTTGGCAAGCCGAGCGCCTTCCTCTACTTCCAGTTCTAGTTGTCCGTGGCTTCGGGCTTGTCCTCGAGATCGAGCCGGTCGGCCCTTCTGAGAGAGTCGCGAATGCGTAGCTCGTGAGGAAGACTGACGCAGAAGCGGAAGGCCACTTGGCTGCCGATCAGGCTCGGGACGCCGTTCTGGTCGACCTGGATCCAGCCGCGCCATGTGCCGACAAGATCCAGGTACCACGTTGCCTCTACGAGGTGGGTCTCGCCCGGCTGGAGCACCACCGCAGTGCGCGATCCCATGTCTCGAGTCGCGCCCGCGGGACCGCGAATCGCGAGCGTGATGCCGTCAAACGTGACCGGCTGATCACCGTTGTTGACAATGGTGAATCGCGCCGTCATCGTGTCGCCGACGCGGCGTGCCTCGCTCAAGAGATCGACGGTGCCATCGAGTTCCAGGAGCCCAGGTTGCGTCGCTGGTACGGCGAGGCTGGCGTTTAGACGAGTGTCGAGAGGGTTGCCGCCGAGTTCGATCATGAAAGCAGTCACATTCGCGATCCACTCGTTGGTGCCTTCTGGACAGTAGCGTGGAGCGATGGCGGAAACGGAGTAGAGACCGGATCCGTAGTACAGGCTGCCGGAGAGCCCCTCGGCTACCGCAGCGATTGCGTCAGCCCACGAGGAGAAGTCGCTCTCGGGCCACGTTGGTCCGTAGAACCAGTTGAAAGCATTGTAGAGACACACGTCGCCGTTCTCGCTGTACAGGTAGGCACCGAAGCTAGACTCCGCGCCAGCGATTGCGACAAGGAAGGCCGGGTCTATGCCATGCTCGGCTCCCTCGGCGACGAAGGTTGCGCCGAGTCCCTGCATTGGCGACGCGTGTTCGGAGAGCAGTGCGTCAATACGGGCGGCGTCGGGGGTTGCATGCGCCGTCGCAGGCAGCACCACGCACAGCAACAGCACGAGGAATCCTGTTGCGAATCCCGCCACAGCGTGTTGACGGAGCGCCGAGAGGAGACGCTTCAGTCGATCGGTCGCGGCCGTCACGGGGGCATATCCTGTCAACATCAGCATATCGCCTCAGTATAGCGCCAAGGTGCGCGCGCGGGCCTGTGTTGTAGTTCGGCCAGAGCAGGGCGGCGGAGAGGGCGGCGCGGTAGGATTACGAAGCGATGTTGACTTCCGACGCGTTGCGCGACGATGTACCACTACACGGCCCCCAGGTCATGCGCCTCATCGGCCGCGCGATTGCGCGGCACGAACTGGATCTGCACGGCCTCTCAGTCCTCACGGAGGCCGGTGTTGGGCTGCGCAGCCTAGCCCCTGTCATCGCGGCGCTCGCCGGTGCGGAGGTCTATGCGGTTGGGCGAGACACAGTTGTCGAGGCGCGCGCCGACGCGGAGCGAGAGACGCTGAGGTTGAGTGCGCTGGCGCTGGTCTCAGATCGTGTCCACGTGATTTCTACGCGTCTGCATGCGCCCCTAGATCGGATCGACATCGTTACTGATTCGCCCGGCGTACGTCCCATCGATGAGGCAGTGCTCCGTGCTCTGAACGAGAATGCCTGCGTCGTGCTCTTCCACGGTGCGAAGGATTGTCGCTCGCGCGACGTCGATGTGGCTGCATGCCGGCGTCTGCGTGTCGCCATTGCCGGAGTCGACGAAGAGGCGTTCAGCCTTCAGAGGTACGTCCCTGTGGCCGCGATTCGCGGACTGCTCGAGCTCGGCGTCGAGCTGGTTGGAGCGACGGTCGTCGTGGCTGGCGATGGCTCGGTGTGCGCGCACGCTGTGAGAGGGCTTGCGCGCGCCGGCGTGCGTGTCCTCGCGGCATGGCCGGAAACATCCGCACGGACGGCGTTGCTTGATGCCGAGAAGATCGGCGACCACTTGTCCGATGCATCGGTGTCGGCCTCTCTCACGCTGGCCGACGGGCTGGTGCTCTGCCCGCACGATCCCGATGTTCGCACTGTGGGCACTGCGGCTTGGATCGATGCGACGGCGCTCGCGGTGCAAGCGCCGCATATCGCCGTTGTGAGTCTCGGCGGCGAGATCGACAGGCGGGCGCTTGCAGGCAGGGCTCTGCGCTTCTGGCCTGCCGGAGGGCGCGGCGCGGCCGAGGACTTCCTGCCGCTGCCGCGCATCGAACGATGCGTGGCGGGTCTCAAGGTCGGAGAAGTAATCACACGCGCGCGACGTCGCGGCTCGTCGCCGCTGGCGGCGGAGCAGTCGGCCGCTGCGATCGCCGGCGCCGAGTTGCTGCCACAAGATCTCAGCGTCCTGCGTCGCTAGGTATGTCGCGACGAGCACAATCTAAGAGTCACGGGTACTCGCTGCTCTTCAAAGACTCTGTGATCTACGGCGCGGGGCGTGCGCTGCAGAAGTTCCTTGTCGCGCTCCTTCTGCCCCTGTACACCGCCTTCCTTAGCCCGGCCGACTACGGCATTCTCGGGATGGTCGTAACGGTCACTACCTTCCTCGACGTCTTTGTGACGCTCGGGTTTGACGTTGCCTTCAGCCGCTTCTACTTCGACGACAAGTCGCCTGAGGCTCGCTCTCGCGTCATCACGAGCACGTTTTACGTATCGACTGTCTATCCTCTTGTATTGCTGGGGGTGCTGGCTGCGCTCATGCCCTCCATCGCGCCGCATCTGCTAGGCGATGAGTATCGCGCCGGTGACTGGGTCTACTTCGATGTTGCGCTCCTCACGCTGTTCTTCAGTAACCTGAACGATCTCCCATTTACTCTCTTCCGGCTCGAGCACAAGCCCTGGCGGTTCAGCGTCTTCACTCTCGGGCGCGTCGGGGTGCAAGTCCCTCTCTCCGTGCTCTTCGTGGCCTCATTTCATTGGGGGCCGATGGGCGTTCTGCTCGCGAATCTGATCACTGCCGCGGCGATCCAGGTGGCCCTGCTGCCGACATACATCCGCAAGATCGATTGGCGCTGGCATTGGCAGCTACTGCGTCCAATGCTCGCATTTGCGGTTCCGGCCCTCTTTACCGGCGTGTCGTTCTACTGGCTCAAACTCTCGGATCGGTACTTCCTCCTGCACTATCAAGGAAAGGCCGAGGTAGGCCTGTACACTGTGGCCAATTCGCTCGCGCAACCTCTCTACATCGTGCTCATGGCCTTCCGCATGGCTTGGCCGCAGTGGCACTACGCGCGGCTCCATGAGCCTGACAAACACCGGCATATGGTGGCGAGGAGTTCCACGTACTTCATGGCATTGAATGGCGCTGCGCTAGTCCTGATGGGGACGTACCTGCCGTTCGTCGTTCGCACCTTCTTGAACCAGAGGTACTGGAGCGTTGGGCCGGTCACCTTCGTCCTTGCGTTCTCGATCGTTCTTTACTCCCTGTATTTCATCTTCTGGGTAGGCGCCAACGTGGCCAAGAAGAACCGCCTCGTCCCCGTCTTCTTTGCGCTGGCTTCGGCAATCAACATTGGGCTGAACTTCTGGCTTGTCCCGACCTACGGGATGTGGGCAGCGGCGTGGACGACGGTCGTCGGGTATACGGTGCTCGCGGTTTCCGTCTACTTCTACTCGCGTCACTGGTATCCGATCAACTATGAGTGGGCGCGGCTCCTCAAGGTCGTTCTTGCCACCGCGCTGACTCTTGCGTGTGTCTGGGGTGTGGCGCGCGCAAGTGGCGAATACGTGGCAATGCCCTACGATCAACTGGTCGTGCGCGCTCTCATCAAGACACCTTTGCTCCTGGTCTTCCCGCTGGTCTTGTGGGCGACGGCTTTCTTCGTCCCCGGTGAGCGCCGCCGCCTTGCTGATGTGAAGCGGCGCTTGCTTGGGCGGTCGCCGGTAGCAGGGGTGGAGTCGGGCGACGAAGAGCGGCAGACTATGCAACATGGTGCGGCGCCGGAAGGTGGCGCCAAGGAGTCGCCTGTGGCGGCTGAATCACTGGCCGACGAGTGGGCGGCCGAGGAGGACGAACTGGAGATCGAGCAGGAGTTCGGTGGCGACATCGATCCCACGGAAGGCGCGAGGGACAAGCAGTGACGTCACGTCGTAAGGTCCTGGTGGTGGCGAATCCGTATCCTCCAATGGTGTCCGCGGGCACGACGCGGGTCGTTCGCTTCTTGCGCCATCTTCCAGCTAGGGGCTGGGATCCGACGGTGCTCGCGGTGAGCGCGGACAGTATGGGGTCGCCCGTGTCCGATACGCGCGTCGTGCGGGCCCCTGTCTTCACGCCGCGCGTCTTGTTGCGCGGCGGGAGACGCAGCACACGCATCAATCGCTGGGCATGCGTGCCCGACCCGTACGTCACGTGGGTGGGGCCGGCGATTGCGCGCGGTGTGAAGCTCGCGGGCAAGCACGACTTCGACGCGATCTTTTCGAGTTCGCCGCGTCCGAGCGTGCATCTCGTCGCTGCCGCGTTGGCTGGATTCACAGGACTGCCCTGGCTCGCGGACTACCGCGACCCGTGGTCGACGTACCAGTTCCGAAAGCACCCGACTCGCGCGCATCAGAGCGCGCACCGGTTTCTTGAGGCGCGGGTGCTCCGCGAGGCTTCCTGGGTGACTGGGGTGAACCAGCCCATCGTTGACGACATCGTAGATCGTCACCCTTGGCTGGCGGAGTGCGCCAGCGTGCTCCCGAACGGGTACGACGTTGACGAAGACGTCGAGACGGTGAGTCTCGGCCCAGGGTTCTGGATTGTTCACACGGGGCGTCTCTATGGGCGAGAGGCGCAGGTCAACTCGTTCCTCACTGCGCTCGCCGTTCTGCCGGACGACGTCAAGGTGCTCTTCGTCGGTGTGGATGAGACCCGCGTCATGCCCGACGCGCACCGTCTCGGTGTTGCCGATAGGGTCCGAGTGGAACCATTCGTCTCTCACGGGCGTGCGCTCGGCTATCAGCGCGCGGCCGACGGGCTGTTGCTCGTCAACGGACGGCGTCCGGAGTCTCTCTCGAGTAAAGTCTTCGAATATCTCGACGCCGGACCTCCCGTGTTTGCGATCTCGCCGGCCGGTTCCGCCGCGCGGGCGCTGTTCGAGGAGGTCGGTGGTGGCGTATGCGTGCTTCCGGACAGCGACATGGCGATGCCGCTGCGCGGGTTCGTCGAGAGCGTCCGTCTGGGCGAGGCGCCTCGTGCCTCTCGCCAGATGTTGTCGCGGTACGATGTAACCCGCTTGACGGATGAGCTGGCGGAGTTGCTTGAGCGCATTGCCGATGGTGCGCCTTGGTGGGCTCGTCGCAACATCAACGAACGGCCAGCTGGAGAGGTGTCGCAGTGAGGGCGAGATCGGCTGCGGCTGACACGCCTTCATACGGTTCTCCGGGTCGTACGGTCGACCTCGTAGTGTTGTTCGCCGGAGGCGCACTGACCATTGTGTCGGCGCTTCTGTTTGTGTGGCGGCCTTGGGTGGCTGCCGCCGTCTTGGGCGTTCTCGCGGTTGTGTGCGCGTCTGTGATGAGCTGGCGGGCGTGGTCGCGCGTGCACATCGAAGATGCTCTCGTTGTGGGGCTGGTCTCGCTCCCTCTTCTCGCGCTGCTTGGGCCGTCGTTTGCGGTGCCGGGGGTGCCGCAACTCTTCGCCTATCGCATCGTCCTTCTCGCTGTCGGTTTCGTGGGCGCAACGTACTTGATCGTGCAGCCACGGCCGATATCGTTTGCGGCTCGCGATCTCGCATTGCCGATAACCTTGTGGGCGGCGTGGGCGGGTGTCGGCCTGCTTTGGGCTCCTGACAAGTCGGCGGCGCTGAACTACTTAGCCATCCTCGTCACTATGCTCGTGGTCATGGCCGCGACTGCAGCCGCTGGCGGCACGTCCCGGCGCCTGCGAGCATTTGGGCTGACCATGCTCGGCGGCTACCTCTTCATTTTGGGATTCACGATCCTCGAGGCCACACTGGGCGTGCGCCTGCCGACATCTCGTCTTTTCGACGCCGTGTCCTCCCAGTCATACGCCGTCACAAGTGTGTTTCATAATCAGAATGATCTCGCGACCTATATCGCGCTGTGTTGGCCCTTCATGCTCACTGCCTTCTTCTTCACGCGTCGCAAGCTGTGGCGCATTCTCAGCCTGCTATGCATTGCACTGGGTGCAATCGCTTTCGTGCGTACCGGTTCACGCTCAAGCCTTGTCGCTATTGGGTTCTCATCGATGGCGGCACTGGGGCTTTTCACGAATCTCGGTGCCCGGCTTGCAACGCGTACCGGCAAGCTGGTCGGCGGATTGGCGGTCCTCTTCTTGGTTGCCGCCGCCGGGTATCTGCTCTTCAACGATAGCGAGAGCGACATGTTGCGGCAGTTCCGACTCGAGTCGCTGATTGCTCAAGCCCAGGCGGGCAGCGGCTCGGGGGCGATCCGCACGAGTCTCACGAGTCGCGGCCTAGAGATCGTCGGCACGACCCATCTCCTTGGCGCCGGTCCGGGGCAGGCCGAGAGCATCATCGCCTCGGGCGTTGACGGTCTCGGCATCTCGAACCTCCATAATTGGTGGCTTGAGACCTACGCGAACGGTGGTCTCGTTGGATTCGCGCTCCACTTCGTGTTCTTCGTCGGCCTTGTGGCGGCGCTCTGGCCTGTGGCGAAGAACGCACCCGATCCGTTTCTGCGGTATCTTGCCAGCGGAACCGTCCTCGCGCTCATCGGTTACACGATCGGTGCGCTCGGCCCGAGCAGCGCTTTGAGCTTCGCCCCCATGTGGATTCTGTATGGACTCGGCTTGGCCGTTGTCTGCCGGGCTCGTTCGAGCAGTGTCTGCGACGGCAACGCATGCGTGGCGGTCAAGTCCGCATGAAGGTGCTCGTCGTCTCGCACCTCTATCCGTCACCGGGCGTGGAGCGCCATCTCTTTGTGCACGAACAGATCTTGGCCTTGCGCGACCTGGGTGTCGAAGCGAGGGTCGTATCGCCTACACCATGGGCTCCGCGGCTTCTTTGGCGCGATCCGCGCCAACGCCGCCGCGGCGAGAAGCCGCGCTCGGCAGTACGCGATGGGGTCGTTGCTGAGTATCCGCGCATGTTGCAGCTTCCGCGTCGACTCATGATGGACCGGCTGGGGGACTTGGCCTATCTCCACCTGCGTCGCTTGCCTTCGTTGGCGGGCGAGTGCGACTTGATTCACGCACACCAAGCTCTGCCGGATGGGGCGCTTGCGCAGCGCCTTGCAGCCGATCTCGATGTGCCGTACGTGATCACGGTTCACGGTGCGGACGTGTATCAGCATCTGCCAGGTGGCGGATCGATTGCGCGGCGCACAGCGTCTGTGCTTGGAGGGGCGGATGCCGTGATGGCCAACTCGAGTGCTGTGGCGCAGCTGTTGGCCGACGTGGTGCCTGCGGAGCGCTTGAGCGTCGTACTGAACGGCACCACGGGTCTCGGTGAGGAGGCGCCACCTGCGTCGGATTTCCTTCCCGGCGTGCCGCTCGTGCTGACTGTCGGCTATCTAATCCAGCGAAAAGGCGTTGGCTATCTCATCGAGGCGATCGCACGTGTGCGTCGGCGTGGTAGCCCGGTGCAGCTGGCGATCGTCGGTGATGGTCCATTGCGTGCGGCTCTCGAGACACAGTCGGATAGGCTGGGAATATCGGACGCCGTACACTTCTTGGGTCGTCTTCCCCACGCCCGGGTGCTGGCGCTCATGGCCCGGGCGGAGATCTTTGCGCTTGCGAGTTGGGACGAAGCTTTCGGTCTCGTCTACACCGAGGCCATGGGGCAGGGAAGGCCGGTAATCGCCGGCAAGGGTGAAGGCCCCGAGGACTTCATCATCAACGGGGAGAGCGGTTTCTTGGTGCCGCCACGGGACGTTGAGGCCCTGGCGACGACCATCGCGGCGGTCTTGGACGACCGCGACACGGCCGCTCTTGTCGGCTCGGCTGGTCGATCGGCGGCGCTGGAGCTGGACTGGCGCCGGAACGCGCGCCTCACTCGTCTGGTCTATGAGGGCGCGCTTGCGGAGCACGCGAAGAGAGGTCGTTGATGCGCATCGATGAGTTCCTGATGAGGGCGACCAGACGAACGCCGGCGATGATCCTGCAAGTCTCGTGGGCCAACGGCTTGGACATCATGCGCGATCTCGCGCCCTTCGGGGTGCCCATGCTCGCCGTCGATGCCAACCCCCGCGCTCTGGGTCTGTATTCGCGTCTTGCGGCACCGCTCGTGTGTCCTGATCCTCGCGAAGAAGAGCAAGCGTTCCTCGAGTTCCTAGAGCGAGTGGGGAGGCGACTGCCTCGGCGCTGCGTTCTCTTTCCGACCCACGACCAGTTCGTCTGGCCGATCTCCCGTCATGCCGAAAGGCTCGAGCCCTGGTACATCATTCCATTCTCTCGCTGGGAGACGATGCGTCGCGTGTACGACAAGCGGGAGCAGATTGAGACCGCACAGAGAATAGGTGTCGATGTTCCGAGGACCGTGTTCATCGACGGCGTCGATGACCTTGACAGGGGCGCGGAGGAGGTCGGGTTTCCGGCGATCTTCAAGCCCGTTGAGTCGCTGGCCTTCAAACTGCGCTTTCGTCGCCACGTGCTGGAGATCGCGTCGCGTGAGGAGTTGCATGCCGTCTACGAACGAGTTCAAGATTGCGGCACGCTGATGCTGCAAGACATCGTCCCCGGAGGAGACGATGAGCTGTACACGTTCGGGTCCTATCTTGATGGCCGCTCACGGGCCCTGGCGCAGTTCACCGGCCACAAGCTCCGCCAGCACCCTCCACGCTTCGGCCATGTGAGCATGGCGGTGAGTCGTTGGGTACCCGAGCTTGCCGCCGCCGGACTGCGTTTGCTCGGCGACCTCGGTTACCATGGTGTTAGCCAGGTCGAGTTCAAACGCGACCCCCGTGACGGACGTTTCCGGCTCATGGAGGTGAACGCGCGGCATTGGATGTGGCACAGTCTGGCGAGCGCCTGTGGCGTCAACCTGTCGCTCGCCGCCTATCGCGACGCTACAGGCGAGCCGTTCGTCTCCCCCCCGCAAGCCTACGACGGTCGCAAGTGGGTGGTCGCCATCACCGACGTGCGCGACGCTGTCTCGCGTTGGCGCAAGGGTGAGGAAGATATCACGGAGTGGCTGGGATCGTACCGTGGTGTGCGCGTCGACGGGCTGTTTTCTCTCCGCGATCCCCTGCCCGGAGCGATGCTTGCCGCGCGTCAGACGAACAAGATCGTGACGCAGAGGTTGCGCGGGCGGCGGCAGGTGGGCCCATGAAACTCGATCGATTCCTTGGGCTGGCGGCGACGCGACCGCCGGCGGTCGTTCTCCAGGTGAGCTACGCGTGCGGACTCGGCATCGTGCGCGACCTCGGCGTCGCGGGCATACCGGTGCTCGCGCTCGACCCGGACCCAGAAGCGATCGGTTTGCGCTCGAGGTTCGCCGTGGGTGCTTGTTGTCCGGATCCTCTGGGCGACGAGTCTGCGTTTCTGTCATTTCTCGAGAACGTGGGCGCGAAGCTGCCGCAGCGCGCGGTTGTGTTTCCCAGCCACGACGAGTACGTCTGGCCCCTCTCGCGTCACGCGGAGCGCCTTGCTTCGCGTTTCATCGTGCCCTTCTCTCGCTGGGATGTGATGCACGGTGTGCACGACAAGCGTCAGCAACTCGAAGCCGCGTGGCGCTCGGGTGTGGATACGCCGCGCACGGTCTTCGTCAGCTCGCGTGATGAGCTCGAGGCAGCCGCGTCGGAGATTCCCTTCCCCGCTGTTCTCAAGCCGGTAGACTCGCTCGCCTTCAAACGGCGTTTCCACCGCCACATCCTCGACATCCAGAGCAGGGTCGAACTGCGGAGGGTGTACGAGAAAGTCGACGACCTCGGGGTGCTCATGCTTCAGGAGCGCATTCCCGGCGGGGAGGACGAGTTGTACACCGTTGGGTCCTACCTCGATGCTGCTTCGCGTCCGCTGGCTGTGTTCACGGGCCACAAGTTGCGGCAGTACCCTCATGCTGGAGGTAGCTGCCTTGCGGGCGTCAGCAAGTGGGATGAGTGCTTGGCCGAAGCGGCCTTGCGGCTGCTGCGAGAGCTGCGCTATCACGGCGTCAGCCAGGTCGAGTTCAAGCGCGACCCAAGGGATGGGCGGTTCTGCCTCATGGAGGTCAATGCCCGCCACTGGAAGTGGCACAGTCTGGCCGCTGCCTGCGGTGTGAACCTGTCGTTGGCGGCTTACTGTGACGCTGTTGGGCGGCCGTTTGTGGCACCTCGGCAAGCTGATGGTCGCAAGTGGATCGTCGTCAACAAGGATGTGCCGGTGGCCCTGCTTGAGATCGCGCGAGGCGAACGTTCTCCCGGCGACTACGTGCGATCGCTACGCGACGTGAGCGTCGATGGGCTGCATTCCTGGCGTGATCCGGTTCCCGGCCTCCTCAATGCGAAGACCGTGGCGATGCAGGTCCTGACTCGTCAGCCTCGCGCCAGGGCAGACGTGTAGGGCGGAAGGGCGAATGAGTCTCATCCCACTCCCCGTTGTAATCGATGCTCCGCCGTCATTCACGGCGTGTGCCACCTGGGTGTTGGATACGCTGCTGGGTCAACTCGGGTATCGGACCATGCCTGTCTCTTCGGGTGTTGAGCGAGATCGAGCGGGTCTCGCGTACGCTGCATCGCCGGTGGCCGGGGTGCCCACGATCCCTCTGAGCGCGGCGGCACTTGAGCTTGTGGGGCGGCGACAGGGCCTTCCGGCCAATTCCTTCGCCGCTGTTCCCGGCATGTCCGAACTGGTGGGCGCGTTTCCTATGGGCGGCGACTTCTGCGTACCCTTCGATCTTGTCGCTTCTTCATTTGTCCTCTTGGCCTGTTGGGACGAGTTCACGACTGCCAAGCGAGATCGTTTCGGCAGACTGCCTTACGACGCCAGCATCTTCGCGAGCAACTCGGCTCTCGACATCACCAGGCCCGCCGTTGACGAATACGTGCACGCCCTGCGGGGAATCGTGGTCCGCCGTGCTGCGGAGATCGGTGTGGCCCCTCCGCGTCCAATCGGGTGGATGTGGCGAGCCTCGGATGACTGCGATCCCAGCGGGCCTACGGAAGGCTATGCTTGTGCACTCGCGCTTACACATGACCTTGATAACCTCTGGCGTTGGACCCCGCGCGGATTCGCGGCGGCAGGGTACCGAAGTGCTCGCGCCGTCCGTCGCGGCGATCGCCGGGCTCTTCGCAAGGAACTCGGAGATGTTGCCGACTGGGCTGTGCGCCATCTTCCACGGCGAAGCGATCCCTATTGGACGTTTCCTCAGATCCTCGGCGGCGAGGACGCACGCGGTGTCGGGTCGACCTTTTTCGTCATCGCGCGCCACACACACCCGCGCGACGGTAATCAGCCGAGCGCCTACCGGCGATTGGCGCCCCGGGCGCTGGCTACCCTTGCGCGACACCAGCGCGAAGTTGGCCTTCACGGAAACGACGCTGATCGTCTCAGCGTCGTCGATCTGCGACAAGATCTCGAGTCGTTGCAGCGAGCGAGCGGGGCGTCGGTGCGTGGCATGCGGTACCACTACTTGCGCTGCCTCTATCATGAGACGCTGCCCATGCTTGAAGAAGCGGGCTTCGACTACGATACCAGCCTCGCGTTCGCGGAACACGAGGGATACCGCTGCGGCTGCTCCTTTCCCTATCGGCCGTACGACTTGGCGCGGGATCGGGCGCTCAACTTGGTCGAACTGCCGCTCGCGGTGATGGACGGGACACTGCAGCAGGCTCACTATCGCGGGCTGGCTGCGTCGGAAGCTGAGGCCGCGGCAGGCGTCGTGCTCGACAGGCTGCCGGACTCAGGTGGCGCGGCGAGCATCCTCTGGCACAACAACCGCTTCGATCGTCGCGTCGCTATGGGTTACGACGACGTCTACTGGCGACTTCTCGATCGACTGCGTGAGCTGGCAGTCTGGATGGCCCCGGCAGAAGAGATCGTGACGCGGTGGCGGCGTGAAATGGAGGTGCCGGCTCCGGGGCCCGCGGTTGTGGCTCAGTTGCCTGCGCGTCGCCCTCGGGTTGTCCACGTCTCGGTGGTGCACAAGCCAGACGACCCCAGGATCTATGAGCGAGAGTGCCGGGCCCTTGCCGCAGCCGGATACGAGGTTGCCTACATGGCGCCGGGCAGCGAACGCAAGCTGGATGAGTTTGGGGTGGCACACATACCGTTGCCAAGTCGCGGTCGCAAGACCCGTTTTCTCGATACGCGCGAGATACTCTGCGAACTCCATGCACTGCGACCGGAAGTCGTGCACATTCATGACCCCGAACTGCTGACGCTGTTCCCGGTGCTGCGTTCGCGGGTGCCTCGGTTGGTGTACGACATGCACGAGTATGTTCCGGAGTCGGTGGCCAACAAGCCGTACATTCCGGCGGCTTTGCGGCCCCTTGCGTCACGGGCAACTGCGATCGTTCAACGCTCTCTGGCGGGGACTGCCGATGGCGTGGTGCTGGTGACCGACGCTCAGATCTCGGCCTTGGGTCGCTCGCCCGCCCTACGCGCCGTCTTGCCGAATCACCCCGACCTGGCGCGCTTCGAGGGGGCAACTCCAGTTGCTGAGTTGGCCGCTGATCCACGACTGCGGCTCATCTATGTTGGGAGTCTCTCACGAGCCCGTGGATGCACCGTTATGCTGGACGTCATGGAGCGCCTCGCTCGTGACGAAGCTGTGCTCTACCTTGGCGGCACGTTCAACGAGCGGGCGCTCGAAGTAGAGACGAAGGCTCGACTCGCGGCTGGTCTTGGCGATCGGGTGAAGTTGCTCGGGAGAATCCCTCCCGAAACGTTGCCCAGTTTCCTAGCGGCCGCCGAAGTCGTGTGGGTGCCATCTCTGCCCGACAGGCAGTACGGACACCCCACTCTTCCGACGAAGCTCCTCGAAGGCTTGGCCATGGGCCTTGCCGCCCTGGTGAGTGACATGCCGGGTCGAGGCGAGTTGGTGAGAAAGGAGCGCTGTGGCGTTGTGGTGTCGCCTGGAGTGGACGGTCACTTGGAAGGAGTGCGCCGTTTGCTTGACGAGCGTCATGCTCTTGCATCGATGGGTGCGCGCGGTCGCGCGGCCGTCGAGCGGGACTACTCCTGGGGGGCCATCGCCGGCGATTTGGTAGACTTCTATGACGCGCTCTGCGCCGGACTTGCTGTGAGGCCGACGGCGTCACAGCAAGAGGAGGCACCTACGACTTGAGCATCGAACACTTCAGCAACGTCCTCGTCTTGGCCCCGCACACCGACGACGGTGAGTTCGGCTGCGGTGGAACAATGGCGCGCCTCATCGAGAACGGGGTGCGCGTTACCTACGCTGCTTTCAGCACCGCTGCAAAGAGTGTGCCGCCGGGCTTTCCGAAGGACGTGCTTCGGCATGAGGTACGAGCTGCTACGAGCCTACTAGGGATCCCCGAAGCACAGCTTCGTGTCTACGACTTCGAGGTACGCACGTTCCCGACCGTGCGTCAGGATATTCTTGAAGAAATGATCGTCCTTCAGCGGGAGATCGCCCCCGATTGCGTCTTGATGCCCGCACTGATCGACCTACATCAAGATCACAAGACGATCGCAGAAGAGGGCTTGCGAGCGTTCAAGCGCACGACTGTTATGGCGTACGAGATCCCGTGGAACAACCTCAACTTCTCTCACCAGGCGTATGTCCGGCTCGAGGGACGCCACGTCGAGAAGAAGGTCAGCGCGCTAGCCTGCTACGCGAGCCAGGGACATCGCAACTACACGCGTGAGGACTACATTCGCAATGTTGCCCTCACGCGAGGGATCAACATCGGCTGCGAGTTCGCTGAGGTCTTCGAAGTGTACCGCTGGATTCTCTAGCCGCACCGAAACTGACGCCAAGACGATGATGCTGCCGCCCCTCTCGATTGTGCTCACCGCCGTGGGTTGCCCCGGCGCCAGCACGCTCATTCGTATGCTCAAGGCCAACGGAGAGCGGGAGATATCCATTCACGGTGTCGATATGCGTCCCGACGCGATCGGCCGCTTCATGTGCGATGGCTTTGATCTGGTCCCTGCCGGCGCCTCGCTCGACTACATCTCTTCGTTGGCCGCCGTCGTTGAGAGAGTGCGTCCCCATATCCTGTTCGTCCAGTCCTCGCACGAGATTGAGGCAATTGCCGAGCATCGTGACGTCTTCGAGGCGCTCGGGGCGAGGGTCATGGCGAACGGCGTGGAGGGGATACGTATTGCCGGTGACAAGGCGCTCATGCACGAGGCCTGCCGGGACATAGGGGTGCCGCAACCCAAACTCCTGATGCCGGAGAGTCTTGAGGAGTTCACAGCGGGGGCATACGAACTGGGCTATCCGGAGGTTCCGGTTTGCTTCAAGCCGCCCGTCGCCAAGGGGTCACGGGGATTCCGCATCCTGTCAGCGCATGTCGACAGAGTCCGCGAACTTCTGCATGAACGACCTGTCAATCGGTACATGACGCTCGCCGACTTCCAGGAGTTGTTTCGAGATACCGAGCCGTTTCCACGCCTCATGCTCATGGAGTATGTGGATGCTCCGGAGATCACCGTGGACCTCTTCGCCGACAAGGGCGAAATCGTCTTCCATCAGGTGCGCACGCGTGAGGAGTTTCTCACGGGGTTGGCGATGGCGTTCAAGACCATCGATCGCCCCGAACTCGTCGACCTTACACGGAAAGTCGTGCGCCAGCTTGGGCTCGACTACTTCCAGAGCGTGCAATGGATAGGGGGTCGATTGCTTGAGATCAACCCGCGCGTGTCAACGTTCGTCTACCAAGAGGATTTCATCATTCCGTATCTTGGGATCAAGTACGCTCTCGGCGAAGTGGACGCCGCCGGTGTCGCAAAGGCTCAAGCCAAAGTGAGGATGTCGCGAAGGTCTGTCCGCTACTACGACCAGGTGTTCTGGGATGAGTAAGGAGGCGCCCGTGGGCGGCGAGACTGGCACGCTCGATGTAGGTGGGTGGCTGATGACGCTGGTGCGCAATTGGTGGGTGATTCTCATCCTGGTGGTGCTCGGTGCGGTCGCCGGTGGAGTGGCCACACTCGTGTCGCCCACGGAGTATACGGCCACGTCGGCGGTCTACATTGGCCAGACTACCGATGCGAACGGCAACTCGATGGCCGGTCTCAACTCAAATGCTCGCGCAGCGACGCAGTTGCTCGCCAGCGACGCAGTGCTCAGCGAGGCCGCCGAAGTTGTCGGCGATGGCGTGACGGCATCGAGTCTGGCGCGCAACACGACGGTCGAAGTGCCGACATCGATCGCGCGCACGAACACCTCCGCTGTGAACATTGTGACGGTTGCGGTGACCGACGAGAACAAGGAGCGTGCGGCAGAGGCGTCGAACGCGCTCGCGACCATTCTGGTGGAAAAGCTGTCCGAGTCGGTGGATGAGAAGATCGCCGTGCTCGAAGAGGAGCTGGCGAGCGGCAAGAAGGCGCTTGCCGAATCTATGGCCCGGAGTCGCGCAGCGCAGGAAGCCTTGGATGCGCTGGGGCGCAAGAGCGGCGAGGTCGACAAGGCCGCCGCCGCGCCGTATCTCGCTATCGTCCAAGCGTCGGCAAGTGAGCAACAAGCATACGCTTCGGCTAACCAGAAGACCGAGTTGCTGCTGCTCACCGCTCGCCAAGTGGAGCAGCCGCGCATACTCCATGATGCCAAGGAGCCCTCGGCGCCAAGCGGGCCCAATCTGGCGCTAAACGTTGCCGCCGGGGCGCTCGCCGGTCTTGTGGTGGGGATTCTCCTCGCTTTCGTGCGGCAGCGCGTCTCGCGGCGCGGCTAGAACGGGAGTTCGTCTTGCTCGAGATGTCTACTCAGATCGCCGTAACCAGTCTGCTGCCACGAGACTGAGGATCTCCCAGGCGACGGTAGCGGCAAGTGTGGCTGTGACGCGCGTTGTGTCGAGCTCGGGCAAGATCTCCACGACGTCGGCGCCGACGACTTCGAGTCCGCGGCAGGCCCTAACCAGCGCCAACGCCTGCATCGAGCTGGGCCCTCCGCATTCCAGGACACCAGCTCCTGGCGCGAACGCTGGGTCGACGAAGCCCATGTCGAAGCTGAGGAATGATGGTCCAGCGGCGCGGTCGACGGCCGCCGCCACCGCGCCGGTTCCGAGCTGAGCGAGCTCCTCCCAAGCGATTACGCTGAAACCGAGGTCGCGATCGTCGTCGAGTTCGCGTGCTCGCCGCAAGCCGCCACGCATGCCGAGCAGGGTAGAACGGCGAGGGTCGATCAGGCCCTCGCTGACTGCCCTGCGCAAGCACGTAGTGTGGGCGGAACGATCGCCGCCTTCGTCGTCTTCGCTGTCGGCGTGGGCGTCAAAGAGGATGAGGGCGAGCTCGCCGTGCGTTGTCGCCGCAGCGCGCAGTTCCGCCAGTAGCACGCGATGATCGCCGCCGAGGCCAATGGGTAACACGTTCTCGGCGTGGAGGTGCGAGAGCGTTTCCGCCATGCTCGTCTGTGAGCGGTCGGTGAATCCAGCGACAACAGGGGCGTCACCGTAGTCAATTGCGGAGACACTTTCGAAGATGGCCACCCTCTGGTTCGCATTGTAGAACGGCCGGAGCGATAGCGATGCCTCGCGGATGGCTCGTGGCCCGATTCGAGCGCTAGCGTGCACGTTCGCCCCTGTGTCAAAGGGGAGGCCGACGAACGCGACGTCCACATTGTGGAGATGAAGTGTGTGCGGAAGGCGAAGAAACGTTGAGACTCCGGCGACACGCGGCGCGTGAAGGGGGTCAGTTGGACCGTAGCCCTTCATCTGTCCTCCTGTAGGAAAGCGGGTCTTGACTGCGTATAGTTTACAGACCGACCATGCGCGCCCAAGCTCGAACGGGCGCCTGCGTGCCAATCACCTACTTGTGAGTGCGGGGCGTGTCTCAGACCAGAATCTGCATTCTCGTGATCGACGACGATCCCGATCTCACGGCGGCAGTCCGCGTGACGCTTGAGCCGGAGGGCTACGAAGTCATTGAGGCCAACTCGGGACGAGCGGGGCTGGAGATCGCCTACTTGCGTCACCCGCATCTGATTCTGCTCGACATCAACATGCCCGGCATGGACGGCTACCAGGTGTGTCGAGAGCTCCAGTTCGGATACACCAAGGACATCCCGATTGTCTTTCTGACCTCGTGCAGTGAGCTCGAGGACATGCAGCGCGCCAGTCGGGCCGGCGCGTCCGGGTACATCACGAAGCCGTTCCGGCCAGATCGTCTTCTTGCCGCGGTTCGTGATCTGCTGCGCGATGCACTCGTCTTCTACGACGACATCACCGGTCTGCCAACCCTGGCGCAAGTGCAGGTCGAACTTCAACGGCGTCTGTTCGACCATTCTCAGCTCGGCATGCTCTATGTGACCATCGAGGGAGTGTGGGCGCTTGAACAGACCCAGGGGTTCGAAGTGGTTGACGACGTCTTCCGGCTCGTCGGCCATCGCCTCAACCTCGCCAGGGGCAGACTGCTGCGCGAGGACGACTTCGTCCTTGTTTCGAGTCTTGGGAACGCCTTCTTGGTCGTGCTCGGACCGCCACGCCGGGGCGGCGGCGTGGCGAGCGATCATCTGGTGCGCGTCAAGCGGCGGCTGGAGCACCACCTCGTCAAGGCTCTCGAGCAAGAGCTCCACGCAAGCCTCTACACGAAGATTGCGCTCTACGTCGGATTCGCCAAGCTGACGCAATCGCCCAAGGTTCGCTTTCGGCGCGCTCTAGTCGAGGCGATCGAGTCGGCAGCACGGTCTATCGAGCGGGAGCGCAGCGGACTTCAGCATCGTCTGCAGCAGGATTTCGAGCGGGTGCTGCTGGACCGGCAGATCCGCTGCGTCTACCAACCCATCGTGCAACTGGAGGCGTACGACGTTCTCGGATACGAACTGCTTTGCCGTGGGCCGCTCGGGAGCGAGCTCTTTCAACCAGACACTCTCTTTGAGGTCGCTCGCCACGAGGGGTGTGTTGCGGACCTCGATCGTGTTTGTCGCCTCGCGGCGACGTCTGCCAGCAGTCTTCTGCCAAGGAAGTACCTTCGATTCATCAATATCGAGCCTGTGAGCCTCTTTTTTCACGCTCAAAGTCAGGAGTTCGTGCGCGAGTTCATTGACGCAACGCCCGAGGAACTGCGTCGCCGCACCGTTATCGAAATCACTGAGAACGCGATCATCGAGGACTTCGAACGCATGCGTGGCACGGTGCGCACGCTGCGCGAGGAGGGATTCAAGATTGCGATCGACGACGCCGGGGCCGGCTACTCAGGTCTGTTGACGATGGTTGAGCTTGAATCGGACTTCATCAAGCTGGACATGAGCCTCACCCGCAACATTGAGGACTCTCAGGTCAAACAGCGGCTGGTGAAGACATTACGCGACTTCTGTGCGGATGCGAACATAGAACTCGTCGCGGAAGGAGTCGAGACTCGGGCGCAGCTGGACGTTCTGAAGGCGCTCGGTGTTGTCTATGGGCAGGGCTTCCTTTTCGCGCATCCGGGAGTCCCGTTTCCGCTCCAGGATACGATCGGGCCGCGGGATGATGCGCAACGAGTGCCGTCTGCGGGCACGCACTCGTGTCTGAACTAGACCACGCGCCGTCCGCGTTGACTCTTGCGGACAAGCGCGTCGCTCATGGTAGAATCCGCGCCACGATGTCGAGCCATGATGCCAAGAGCCGTAGCGGGTCGCGCCAGTGGCGTCACTGGCTCTGGCGCGCTTAGCGCGCCCATTCTCGACACCTCGCGCGGGGATACCCGCACCCCCACAGTCGCGATTCACTCGCAGTTGCGTGATACCCGCGAGATCCAGCAGCCGACAGCTAGTCATAGCTCCGAGAGGGAGGCGTCATGACAAGAAAGAAGTTCCTACTGGGTGAGGAACGAATTCCCACGAAGTGGTACAACATCGTGCCCGATTTCCCCAGTCCGCCGTCTCCACCGCTACACCCGGGGACTCTGCAGCCGGCAGGTCCGGACGACCTCGCGCCGATCTTCCCGCCCAGCATTATCGCCCAAGAGGTTTCGGCTGAACGGTACATCGAGATCCCCGAGGAAATCCGCGAGATCTACCGCATCTGGAGGCCGTCGCCGTTGATCCGCGCGACTGGTCTCGAAAAGGCACTCGATACTCCGGCGAAGATCTTTTACAAGCACGAAGGTGTGAGCCCGGCCGGCTCACACAAGAGCAACACCGCTGTTGCGCAGGCCTACTACAACAAGAAAGACGGTACCAAGCGTCTGGCGACCGAGACGGGCGCTGGTCAGTGGGGTAGCGCGCTCAGCTTGGCTTGTCAGATGTTCGGCCTGGAGTGCTTCGTCTACATGGTCAAGGTGAGCTACCAGCAGAAGCCCTATCGGCGGAGCATGATGCAGATCTGGGGTGCCGACGTCATTCCGAGCCCAAGCGACCTTACAAATGCCGGTCGCGCGGTTCTTGCCCAGGATCCGGAATCGCTGGGCAGTCTCGGCATCGCTATCAGTGAAGCTGTTGAGGATGCGGTCACGCACCCCGGCTCCAAGTACGCACTTGGGAGCGTCACCAATCATGTGCTTCTGCACCAGACCATCATCGGTGAGGAAGCCATTCTGCAGTGCCAAGATGCGGAGGCCTATCCGGACGTCGTCATCGGCTGCGTCGGTGGCGGTTCCAGCTTCGGCGGCATTGCCTTCCCCTTCCTGCGCGAGAATCTCGCCGGCAAGACCAAGACGCGCCTGCTCGCTGTTGAGCCTACGGCGTGTCCCACGCTCACCAAGGGCGCCTTCACCTATGACTTCGGCGATGAGGCGCAGACAACGCCGCTCTTCAAGATGTACACGCTGGGGCACGATTTCATGCCGGCAGGCATTCACGCCGGAGGACTGCGCTACCATGCTATGGCTCCGCTCATCAGCCATGCCTACAATCTTGGGTTGATGGATGCTGTGGCAGTGCCGCAGACGAAGGTTTTTGAGGCGGCGCGACTCTTCGCCAAGACAGAGGGTATTGTTCCCGCACCCGAGAGCTCGCATGCCATTCGTGTGGCAATCGACGAGGCGCTGGCGGCGAAAGAGGCCGGCGAGAGCAGGAACATTCTCTTCAATCTCACCGGTCACGGCTTCCTCGACTTGGGTGCGTACGACGCGTTCTTGAGTGGGAAGCTCGAAGACTATGATCATCCCGAGGCGGCGATTGCCGAGTCGATTGCCAAGCTGCCGAAGGTCGACTGACGGACCATCGCTGTCGCACCCATTTTGGTCACGTGATTCCGGTCTGCGGGCGGGGGGGTGCTCCCCCCGCCCGCAGACCGAGCGCTAGAACGGTTCAGTCGGCGAGCGGCAGGTAGACGCTGAACCGCGCTCCACCCTCGGGGTTGCTGGCGGCCAGGATCAGGCCGCCATGCGCTTCGACCAGTCCCCGCGCTATGGCGAGTCCGAGACCTGCGCCCTGCGTCCCCCGAGCGGAGCGGCCCCGGTAGAATCGATCGAAGACGAACGGCAAATCGGCGCTGTCGATTCCTGGCCCGGCGTCGGATACGGTGAGGCAAGCCCACCGTTGTCGCATGCGTGCATCCTTGAGCATGGCTCTCGTCACCTCGACGCTCACGTCCACACGGCTTCCGCTCGGGGCGTACTTCAAGGCGTTGTCGAGAAGGTTGCTGATCACCTGCAGGAGGCGGTCACGATCGCCGCGAACCAGGGCGGTGGTGAGCATGCTGTTGAGTTCGACGTCGCGACTTGAGAACGTCGCACTCGCGCGCAGTACGCCGTCGCGTCCGACGTCCGCTAGGTCGAGTAGTTCCATATCGACGTCGAGGTCTTCACTCTCGAGTTCGTTGAGGTTGCGCAGTGCGCCAAGGAGCCGACCGAGGCGCTCCACCTCTTCTCCGATGATGCGAAGGTTCTCGGGGGTTGGCGGAAGGACACCGTCCTCGAGCGCTTCGACGCGCGACTGAATGGTTGCCAGCGGGGTGCGCAACTCGTGAGACAAGTCTGCCGTCATGTCGCGTCGCCACTCTTCGTCGCGCGCCAGTCGGTCCGCCATGGCGTTGAACGCGACGGCGAGATCGCCGACCTCATCCCCGGTGCGAGGTGCGACGCGAACGTCCAGGTTGCCGTTGGCAACATGACGTGCAGCGTCGGTGAGTTCCTCTAGTGGACCCGTCATGCGTCGGCTTACGAGTAGGCTGACAGGCACAGCTAGACCTGCGCCAATCAAGGCGGCGATGAGCAGGTTGCGCGAGAGGGCGCCGAGGTATGCCTGTTCTGCGCCTTGGCGCGCACCCTGAGCGGAGTAGATGTCGGCACGGCCGACACGCGTATCCGCCACAACGATCGGGTAGCTCTGCATCGTCAACTGACCGCCACTGGCGCCGACGACGGACTGCATGTCGGCGTTCGGAGACGCGCTCGGCGTTGAGGGGTTCACGGTTCTTCCGCTGCCGCGACCTTGACCTGGGGCGTGTCTGCCTTGCGCTGTGAAGATGAGGGAGCCCTCGGGCGAGTACACGGCCACATCGACGTTGGCGCTCGCCGCCACTTGGCTCACCGCGAAGACGGCGGCGGCGTCCCACCCGGCCGGATCCGTGTAGGTGTCGGTCAGCGCACGCACAACCGACTGGTTGCGAGCCGTCTGCGCATCCTCGAGGTAGCTGTCGAAGCGGCGCTCTCCAATGACGAAGATGATTGTGGCGACGACGGCGACCGCGAGCAGTGCCACGAGCGCGTGAGTTGCCGCAAGGCGGAATCGCAGACCGCGGCTCATCGCTGATCTTCCGCGAATGTGTAGCCGCGCCCGTACACCGTGACTATCAGTCGTGGGCGGCGAGCGTCTTCGTTCAGCTTGCGGCGCAGGTTCTTGACGTGCGCGTCGATGGTTCGCTCGTAGCCTTCGAACTGGTAGCCCTGAACCTCGTCGATGAGTTCGTACCTTGTGTAGACGCGACCGGGGAATCGGGCCAGCGTCTGCAGGAGGCGGAACTCGGATTCGGTGAGATCCACGTCCTCACCGTCCAAGGTCGTGCGTCGTCGAACGTTGTCGACGATGAGGCGCCCGCCGGCGCGGCGCAGAAGGTCGGATTGGGGAAGGTGCTCCGTGTGTGCTCGGCGAAGGAGAGCCCGCACTCGCGCGGTCAGCTCGCGCGGGCTGAATGGCTTGGTCAAGTAGTCGTCGGCGCCGCACTCGAGTCCGTGCAGGAGGTCTTCCTCGCGTCCGCGCGCGGTGAGCATGATGATGGGAACGTCTGACTCGTCGCGGAAGCGTGCGCATAGCGCTTCACCCGGAATGTCAGGGAGCCCGAGGTCAAGGACTACTAGGTCGGGGCGTTGACGGGCGAACTCAATCAGGGCCTCTCTGCCGCACGAGGCCCACGTGACATGTCTGCCGTCTCGCTCAAGGTACTGCGCCACGACCTCGGCGATGCGCGCTTCGTCTTCAACGATAAGGATGCGTCGAGCGCCGCTCACTCTCCCATTCTAACCCGAGTGCGGGCGGCGGCCGGGCGAAGGCGGTTTGATAGGATGCGGCGCATGCCACACGGAGGTCACTCCTGCCGAACCTCAAGGTGTATCGAGTTGCTGTGCTTCTGGCGCTGCTGTGCGTGGTTGTCCTGCTCTTCACGCTTGGCAGGCCCGAGACGCCGAAACTGAGCGACGCCTTTGTCTCGTTCGACGGTTCGTCGGCCGCAGAGCAAATGCGTACCATCGTGACGGACTTCCCGCAGCGCACCGCGGGCTCTGATGCCGACAACCGTTGCGGATACTGGGTGTTCGATCAGTTCCAGCAGCTCGGGCTGGATGCGCACATGCAGGGGTTTGCCGCGAGAGTCGAGGGGCGCGATCTTGCGCTGCAGAACGTCTGGGCGTTGGTCCCGGGTAGTACTGAAGGCGCGATTCTCATTGTCGCCAACAGAGATGTTCCGCCTAGGGCGACCCAGGGGGCTAACAATAACGCGTCTGGGCTTGCGGCGCTTCTGGAGCTGGCGCGCGTCACTGCGGCGACTCAACACAACCACACGCTCATCTTCCTCGCGACGAGTGGCGACGCGCTCGGCGGCGTCGGAGCGTCTGAGTTTCTGCGTGAATACCAGGATTCTGGCGACCTGGTTGCCGTTGTCGCGTTGCGCTCGGTTGCCACGCGCGAGCGGGACGGAGTCTCCTTGAATGGTTGGAGCAGTAGGGCGAGAGTAGCTCCGCCATGGCTGTGGCTGCTCTTTGGTCCGGCGGCTCGTGTGTACGCGAGGGAGGAGGCCCTACTTCCGAGCGTCGCGACGCAGGTGATGCACCTGGCGGCGCCAACCGCGACAGGGAGCCAAGCTCCGTTCGTGGCGAATGGCATTCCCGGCATTGAGGTGAGCGCCAAAGGGCCGCGCGTTACTCCGCAAGACGATGTCCTGGACACGGTCTCAGGAGAGACGCTCGGACGAATGGGATCGGCGATCCAGGCGGCTGTGGCCGCCATCGATGCGGGGCCGGTGCCGCCGTCCAGGAGCAATGGGACGATCTTCCTGACTCGCCAGCGGACGCTCTCCGGATGGGCGCTCAGAGCCATGCTTCTGGCGCTCTTCTTGCCGCTCGTGTTGGTCACCGTGGACCTTCTCGCGCGCTGTCGTCGTGAGCGGGTCATCCTACGCTCCGCCTTTCTGCGGGCAGGTCTGCACTTCGGACCATGGCTGATTGTGATTGCTCTGCTCTATTTCGCGAACACCCTGGGCTTGCTGCCGCGGGTGCCGGGCGGAGCGATTCCGTCGGGTCTGCCGATGGTCGAGGAACCTCGTTACGCGCGGGTGGCTCTCCTTCTGGTTGTGCTCGTCGCTGCGTACGCGTATGCCGTGACCGTAGCGCGTCGGCTGGAGACTCGGGTGAAGACCGACCCACGAGCTACGATGCTGGTCGCTCATCTCAGTCTTGTGTTGATTGCCGCCGGGGCGCTCATCGTCAACGCGTACTCGCTTCTCCTTCTTGTCCCCGCGGCACTAATCTGGCCACTGGTCCGCCCCGGGGAGTGGTACCGCTCGGTTCTGCCCGCCTACGCCGGGTTGGTGATGGTGCCGGTCGTGCTCGTGGCTTTGGCCATGCAAGCGGACGTTGGCTGGCACGCATGGTGGTACTTCTTCCTCCTGGTCGAAACACGGGTCGTGCCGATCCTTGTGGTTCTCGGGGGTGCCTTCTTCTTCTCTGCCGCCGGAATGCTCGCGCATACTCTGCATGGCCGGGACCTCACGGCGTCTGCTCTCGGGTGGGCGAGCACAATGTCCTCGCGAACCGCGGGCTCGCGATGCGAGCCCCGTAGACCCTTGCGCATCCAGGCGAAGCTGCGTCAGCGATCCTCGCGCTCACGGCGTAGCTAATGGTCGCGCGCGCTCGCGCGATGCGGGCATGTGCCGCGCTCCGACGTCGATATCCCTCAAGCTCCGCGTTGGGGTTGCCGATTCTGTCTCCGCGTGGCCCAATGCCGGGCATTTCGGTCCGTTGATTCGGGCTGGCGGCAGGGATTTACGGGCTGGGAGAGACGAAGGGGTGAGTGTGAGCGTCATGGCGCGAGGGCAAGCGACGGAGGGTCGTGACCTCGTCCTTGGTACCAGATGTTCTTTTCTCGACATTGAATGCAGCGGTGTATGTGCCTTCATGTCTACACTTGTTGGCGCTCCTCTGGGCGTAATTCTCTTGCGCATGAGCGGCGATTCGATCCTGTTCATCAACCCTCGTGCCCGTGAGTACCTTGCCGCAATGCGCATACCGGAGAATGCTTCAGCGATTCGTGAGGCGCTGCTCGACGACCATGATCTCTCTCGTGCGCGCCCAGAATGGCACGAGGTTGCAGCCGCCGGGCGTAGCTACGAGTGCAGCGACTACTTTCTCGATGCCGGCCAGATCATCTTCGTGGCCGACGTCACCGATCGTAAGCGCTACGAATCGATTGCCATTCGCGCGGACATGGAGAGCAACACCGCGCGTCTTCTCTCGACAGTTCGTCACGAGATGGGCAATCCCGTCAATACGCTGAAGATGGCTCTCTCGGTATTGGGCGGCAGCTACGACGTGTTTTCTGATGACAAGCGCCGTGCGTACTTGGAGCAGTGTCGTAAGCAGGTGGGAGCGCTTGAGGAGATGCTCGGCTTGTTGCGCTCCTTCCACGCGGTTGATTCGGTTGAGCCGGTGCCTCTGCTACTGAGCGCCGCGCTCAAGAACTTTGCGTGGCTCTTCGCGGAGAGTGCTCGAGAGCGCGGCGTCGAGTTCGTCATGGAGCAGTGCTCGGACGACTGCATTGTGCTCGGTCACCCACGGGCGTTGCAGCAGGTGCTGAGCAACGTGGCGGCTAACGCTCTCGAGGCTGTGGAGGATGGGGTCGGGGCGCGAATTGTGATGGGCATAGAAGAGGGGGCGCAGTACGTCACGGTCGCGCTGCAGGACAACGGACACGGAATCTCCGCAGATGCGCTCGCGAATGTCTTCACGCCTCTCTTCACCACCAAGGAGCACGGCACGGGTCTGGGCCTGCCCGTTGTTCAGCAGCTCATGTTGCGCATGCGCGGCGACATCGAAATCGAGAGCACGGTAGGAAAGGGAACGGCGGTGCGGCTCATCTTGGCCCGGGCGGGTGCATCCCTTGGAGGATTGCTGAGCATGGAAGGTGCCGACGAGATGGAGAGCGCGTGAGTTGCACAGTTCTTCTCGTCGATGACGACGCGTTCTTCACCGAGAGCCTAAAGGATGGGCTGCTCGCCGGGAATCCACAGTACGGTGTGGCGACTGCGAACAACGTGGATGAGGCCACAGAGCTTCTCGACAAGAATAGCGTCGATCTAGTTGTTACTGATCTCAAGATGCCCGGCAAGAGCGGTTTCGACTTGCTTGCGCACCTTGTCCGGTACCATCCCGACGTGCCGGCGATCGTGATGACTGCCTTTGGAACCCCTGAGATGGAACAGCAAGCACTTGATCTTGGGGCGCTTCGAGTTCTGGCGAAGCCCGTCGACTTCGTTGGCTTGCGGAGCCAGATCGAAGAGGCTCTTGAGCCGGCGCCGGAAGGCGCGCCTCTCCAGGGAGTGTCGCCGGCAGGTCTGCTGCAACTGCTGGAGCTCGAGCGAACGACCTGTGTTGTCTACTTCACGCTCGGTGAGCGCAAGGCGCGCATCGCGGTTGTCGACGGGACGCCTCGTGATGCTCGCTGCGGCGAGGTGCGTGGGGAAGACGCCTTCTTCGAGATGCTGCGCTGGTCGAAGCCGCAGATTGCTCTGGGGAATCTGCGCTGGAATCTAACTCGATCTATTGATCGGAGCATGCAGGAGTTGCTTCTCGAGGACGCCAGACACAGGGACGAGCGCGTGCGCGACGGAGTCGCGACGGGTGGGGAATCCGGAGTTGATCAGAGTGACGACCCGTTCGCAAGCGCGGGCGGACAAGAGGAGAAGAGCACGGTCATAGGCGGTACGGCCCGGCCGAATCTCTCGGGCGCGGGCCTGTTACACACCTCGAATGAATACGGACGCAGCCTGGAGTTCGGCGCTGAGAAGGAGCAATCAAGGGCACTCGAGACCCTTCTCGCAGAACTCAAGAGCGTTGACGGATACGTCGCCTGCGGCGTCATGAGCTTTGCTGGCGAGGTCTTGGCGTGTCACTCAACTGACTCCATGGTCGATGTCCGGCTCGTCGGCGCGGCCTTCAACGATATCTTCCGTTCGGCGCACGCGGCGTCGGACGAGATCGGGATGAAGCCGTGCAATGAGATTGTGATCATGACGCCGCTTGGCCAGATCATCCTACGTTGCTCGGGCGCGGATTCGCCGGCGCACGTCCATGTGATGGCTGTCATGAGATCAGATGGTAACCGCGCACTCATGGAGATGAACGTGGAGAAGATCCTACCGAAAGCCGTTGCCGAGCTGATCTGATCCTGGACCTGACGACAGAGGACCGGCGGGGATGAAGGGCATCATCCCCGCCGGTCCTCTGTTCTCCCGCCTGCTTCGGCTCATCCAGGAGTAGTGTGATTGGTGATCGTGTGACTCTCCCCAAACGCAGTGATCAGGTCACGCGATCGCCAGCGTGGGTCGGTTGCTCAGTTGACCTGCCTCAGTCCTCCTGCGACAGCGAGCGGTCGATCGTCGAGTCGATCTCCGGCTCCAGCTTAGTGCCGGAAGTCGTGGGAGGAAGAGGCGCGGCCTCGCCGTCGTTCCTCAGGAGGGCGATCTCGCCGCTCATCATTGCGTCGAACGCCTTCGCCTTCAGTCGAGCGCGCGTCTCTTCGATGCGTTGACGCATCTCGGCCTGGTTGACGCTCTCGGAGCGCATTGCGGACGGTCCCGATGCCGGTTGCTCAAGCGGGACGCCGTCGCCGAACTCCTCCGATTCCGCTGTAGGCGCTGCCGTGTTGGGCTGCGTGTCTGCTGCGGGCGTCGGTGTTGTGAAGATGGAAGCCGGTGTCGGGACTGGTGCGAATGGCATGGGTGCCGGTGCGACCACTTCTGGCGTCTCGGCGATCGGCGGAGCGGCCTCGTCGACGGGGACTGGTTCAGTGACGGGGGCGAAACGCGTCGCTGTCGACTCGGGCGCCATCGCCTGTTGCTCGAGCGCGGGCGATGGGTAGTCCATCGCGGCTGGCACGGTGCCTTCGGCAGGCACGGAGGGAGGTGCGAAGAAGGACGGCGGGATGGGTGGCTGCTCCGCGGGGCTCTGCGCTGGTGCGTTCGACTCTGCAAGCACGGCTTCGTGCGGTTCTGCCCATGGCGCTTGGGGCTCCGCGTCAGTACGGGCGCCCCCCGCTGCAAATGGCGCCGCCGGCTCGGGTGCGACCGGCACGAACGGCTGTGCCGCTGCGGTCGTTTCGAGCACTGACGGCGAAGTGGCGTCGATCGGGGCCTCAGTGATCCACGGCGACTGGCTCACAGCCGGCGTCTCTGTCTTCGCTTGTCCGAAGATGACCGTCGGAATGGCGGAGGCACCGTCGATCGTCGCGGCAGACTCCACGCCGGGACTCGCGTCGTTGTTTGTAGCGGCCTGCTCGCTCATGGGTGCGCCTTGGACAGGTTGCTCCGCGGGCTCTGGCTTGGCGGGAGCCGCTGCGATCGGGGTCTCTTGGGCCACTACCAGGGGAGCAACGGGCTCGCCAGTCTCTTGCTCGGGCTCAATGATGGGCTCCGAAGAGGCGGTCTCTGCGACGGCGATCGGTTCTGCCGGTGAAGCATCCGCCACGGGCGGCTCACTAATTGGCGGCGACTGGTAAAGTGACGGGGCGCCGTCCGCCGGCGCTTTGGCGACCCACGGGGAGGTGCTCGCGGTTGGACCGGGTTCGACGACAGATGTGGCCGGAGCCGGCGACGGGGTGACCTCGGGGGTGGTCCACGTCACGACTGGCGACTGGTCCTGTTCGGCCAAACGCGCCTCTGCATCAGGCGACGGTGGAAAAGTGGTCGCCGGTGATGCCCCATCCGGAAGCGGTGCCACCTCCTGGTTCATGGTGACGAAATCGCTTGCTGCACTTGCCGGAGCCGGCGACGGCGTATCTGCTGCCGGCGCTGTCGACCCAGTGGGAGGCTCAAGGACCGCTGATGGCAACATTTCCGGTGAGGGTGCGGCGGGCGGCATTGCGAATGGCACATGCGCAACCGCGGCGGCCTCATCGGCGGGCGGCTCCGCGAAGAGTGGGGCCTCGTTGCGATTCCACACGCCCGTATCGGGAATGAGACCTTGGCCAGGAAGCCATTCGGTGCTCGGGGTGGGCGAAGGTCGCGGTTCAGAAGCGGCGGGCGCGGCGCCGACCGCCTCGCCGGCCTGCCATGTCTCAAAGTCAGTTGAACTACTGGACGGCGTCGCCTCAACGCTGGAGTCTGGAATGAGTCCAGCCGCGTCCGGATTCTCGGCCGGTCGTTCTGAAGTTAGAAGCTCGGCCGACGAGAAAGGCTCCGCCAGGTCGGCGGCGATTGCCGCTCTGGTCGCTTCTATCTGCGCCAAGAGATCGATGCCGCTAACTCGAAGGTTCGGTTGGGCTGTCGCCGTAGTGTCGAGTTCGGTTGTCGCCGGGGGTTCTTCCGAGACGACCGGAGGTGCGGTTACCGCTGGTGGCGTCTCTTCGAATGGCGCAGCGGACTGTGTCTGCGGCTCGGCAAGGGCTTCGACAAGTGGCGACGCGGTTGGCGTCGGTGTCTCCGGGAGCGTGGCAATTGGAGGCGCCGACAGGTGCTCGACGATCGTCGGCACGACCAGTGGTTCTGCGAGGAAGGGCGGAATGCCGGCAGCTGGCTCTTCGGGAGGGATGCTGGGGCTCGGGTGGTCCACCGGTTCAGCCGGCGCGCTTGCCGCGGGCATGTCCGCAGTGGTGTCGGTGACGAGCGGCACCTCGTCGGCATTGCGCTGTGCGTGTTCGGCCTCCGGGGCTACTGCGACCGACGAGTGCGCGTCCTCGCTGTCGGCGTGCGGAAACGTCTCTGCCGGCGGCGGCAGTAGGCGATCGGTGGCGGTCGCCAGCAGCTGTTCGCGGAACTCACGGCCGCTCTTCGGGGCGAGTAGAACGCCGGCCGCGGCTCCGATCGAAAGTCCGAACAAGAACTTGATGAGCCGCATCATCGATGCCTCCTTGGCTGCTGCCCTATCATTGGCCAGCCCGATGCCGCGGACTAGCGAGATGTACCTTCGGAAGAAAATAGCGCGGACTTTACCAGTCTACAAGACTGGCAACACGGCATGTCCGAGGGCGATGTCGTTGGTCAGGCGATGCGTTGAACGGTCACTCTCTCGCCTTCCACCGCCTGTACAACAACTACCCATTGAGCGCCGTGCTGTTGAGATACTGCGCCGGCGATCTCGACGAGCGCTCTGTACGCGTGTTGGCTGGCGAAAGCGACGACTGGCAGCATGGGCCGGTAGCCGACCTGGACGCGCACACCGTCAGCCGATTGCTTCAGAAGGATTGGCTCGGGGCTGAATTCCCGCAGCGAGGCAATGCTCGACGGGCTCATCTGGAGCAGCCCGAGCGTTGGTTGGAAGGCCGCCGGAGACGCGTCGTACTTGGAGCGCATCTTTGTTGCGTACCACCACGCTCCCATCATGACGCCGATGGCGACGATGGCAAATACGGCCGCTGCGACGACCGTCGTACTACTCAACACTCGGCACCTCGTCTTCACTGGCCGGCGCCAGGGGGCGCACGGACGTCCGTTTCGTCTCGGCCAAGCGCTCGGCCATGGCCGCCTCCACTCCGCGTATCGGCAGATAGAAGCGGCGTCCCAAGAGGCCATCTGGAAGGTAGGCCTCGTCGATCCAGCCACCCGCGTCGTGTGGCGAGTGGTAGCCGACGCCGTGTCCTTGGTTGCGGGCTCCGCTGTAATTCGCTGAGCGGAGACGCGCCGGTGGAGACGCGTTCCCGTGATGCTCTACCTCGCTCATGGCCGCGTCGATGGCGCGGATGGCGGCGTTGCTCTTCGTCGCAAGCGCTAAGTACGTGGCTGCCTGACTGAGGTTGATTCGGCACTCAGGTAGTCCGACTCGCTCGACTGCCTGTGCCGCCGCTACGGCCAGGGGGAGCGCCTGTGGGTCCGCGTTGCCTATGTCTTCGCTGGCGAAGATGATCATGCGCCGCGCCACGAACTCGGGATCCTCACCGCCGGCGAGCATGGCGGCCAGATAGTAGACGGCGGCGTCTGCGTCGCTTCCGCGGAGCGACTTGATGAATGCCGAGATCGTGTCGTAGTGCGCGGTAGCCCGGTCGTACGACACCGCGCTGCGCTGAGCCGCGTCGCGGAGATCTTCGAGGCTGATCGTGAGGGCGCCGCCGGCGTCGGGCGGCTGGTCGGTCAAGGCGCCGCGCGCCTTCCATGCCGCTTCGAGGGCGTTGAGTGCAACGCGAGCGTCCCCGTTCGCCATGTCTGCCAGGAAATCCTGCCCTTCGCTTGTGAGGTGGACGCGATTGGCGCCGAGACCGCGCTCTTCGTCGGTCAACGCGCAAGAGACGAGATCGCGAACGCTCTCGTGACTGAGCGGTTCAAAGCGGTAGAGCTGGCAGCGCGAGATCAGAGCCGTCGTGACCTGGAAATAGGGGTTTTCGGTTGTGGCGCCCACCAGCGTGACCACGCCGTCTTCGATAGCGGGCAGAAGGGCATCTTGCTGCGTCTTGTTGAAGCGATGGATCTCATCGACAAACAGAACAGTGTGCTTGCCGTTGAGGGTTCGGGCTTCGTGTGCGCTGCGGATAGCCGATCTTACGTCTGCAGTTCCCGCGTTAACTGCGGAGAGTTGAACGAATCCGGAGCCAGTCTCCTTCGCCACGAGTCGCGCGAGTGTGGTCTTGCCCGAGCCTGGCGGCCCGTAGAAGATCATGCTGAGCGTGTGTCCTCGCTCGATCGCGGTGCGCAGGACAGTGCCGGGCGCGATGATGTGATCCTGTCCGACGAATTCACTCAGCCGGCGCGGGCGCATGCGTGCCGCCAAGGGTGCTTCCGCTGCGATTTGTGCGTCGCTGAGCGAAAAGAGATCCATGAACTCAGTGTAGTGCTCTGCGTGTGATCGCGCATGCTCTCAATGGGTGTGGTGGTATACTGCGGCGATGATCATCGACGCCAGCAGAGAGCCGCGTTTGCAGCTCGACGACGCTGAGCCGTTCGCCATCGACGGCTGTGAAGTCACACGCGATGTTGCCAGCTCGTCGCTCACCAACATTGTCCGTGGTGGTAGTGCGATCGCGCTGCCCGTCGGTGCGCGAGTCACACTCTGGACTGGACCAAACGTCGTCTTCGTTGGCAAGGCCGTCGATCCAGGGCATGTGCTCGACCTGCTCTCCACGGAGAGCGATGACACGCTGAGCGACGACGAGATCATCTGATCTCGGCCTGGATCTCGGCTTCGCATGAAAGGTTTGGTTCTCAGCGGCGGTGCCGGTACGCGGCTGCGACCCATCACTCACACGTCCGCGAAACAGCTCGTCCCAGTCGCCAACAAGCCGGTGCTGTTCTACGGGCTCGAGGCAATGCGCGCCGCTGGCATCAGTGAGGTGGGGATCGTTGTCGGTGACACTCACGCCGAGATCGAGGCTGCGGTTGGCGACGGTAGCCGTTTCGGACTTCGCATCACCTACATCCAGCAGGAAGCGCCGCTGGGTCTTGCGCACGCGGTTCTCGTCAGTGAAGCCTTCCTTGGCAACGAGCCATTCGTCATGTATCTGGGGGACAACCTGCTCAAGGAGGGTATCGCGCCGTTCGTTGGGGTGTTTGACGCTCATCGACCGGATGCGCTGATCCTTCTGCAGCGTGTGGCGAATCCTCAGGCATATGGCATTGCCGAACTCGAGGATGACCGCGTTGTACGACTGGTCGAGAAGCCGGCGGTTCCGCAAAGTGATCTCGCTCTCGTGGGGGTGTATCTATTCACGCCCGACGTGTTCGCCAGCATCAAGTCGATTACGTACTCCGCGCGCGGCGAGCTCGAGATCACCGAGGCGATCCAGCACATGATCGATCGCGGCCTGCGCGTTGAGGCGCACCGCGTGACAGGCTGGTGGAAAGACACGGGCCGCCTCGAAGACATGCTGGAAGCCAATCGTCTTGTGCTCAGCACGCTTGAAGGGGCCGTTGACGGTGAAATGGTCGATACGGTCCTCGAGGGCGTTGTGCGCGTTGGCCCCGGCAGCCGGCTAGAGCGCTGCACCGTGCGTGGCCCCACCATCATCGGTGCGGGTTGCCGAATCGCAGACACGTACATTGGCCCGTACACTGCGATCAATGATGGTGTGACAATCGACGATGCGGAAATCGAACACTCCATAATTCTTGAGAACAGTCGTATCTCACAGCTGGGCGCGCGCATGACGGATAGCCTCGTTGGGCGAGACTGCATTATCGCTCACGCGGCAGGTCGTCCGGCCGCCTATCGCTTCATGATCGGCGACTCAAGTCAGATTGGAATCCTATGACGGGCGCCGACGGCTCGTGAGCTGCGTCCAGTCGGGAGGTTAAGCAGACATGATCGACGGCGTCATGGTGAAGAGACTGAAAGTGATTCCCGACGAGCGCGGACGGCTCATGGAGTGTCTGCGCAGCGACGACGAGCTGTTCGTTCGCTTCGGCCAGTTCTACGTGACGACCACCTTTCCCGGGATCGTGAAAGGTTGGCACCTTCATGACCTGCAGCACGACAACGTTGTTTGCGTGAAAGGCATGATCAAGTTGGTGCTGTACGACGGTCGATCCGGCGAGGAAGGGCAGCCGGTTTCTGCCACAGCTGGACAGCTCGATGAGCTCTTTCTCGGGGAGCACAATCCGCTCTTGGTACGCATCCCCCCGGGAGTGTGGCATGGGTGGAAGTGTACGAGCATGGAAGAGGCCTACATCGTGAACGCTTCCACCGAGGTCTACCAGTACGAGCACCCCGACCAGCGCGAACTACCTCACGACACTCCCTTGATCCCGTACGACTGGGGCGTCCGCCTGCGCTAGCAGGTTGCCGAGCCTATATATGACTCGCTGGATGGTCACAGGGGCGGGGGGACAACTTGCCACCGCGTTCGAGTTGCTGCTCGATGGCGAAGTTCGCATGAGCAGCGAGGCGTCGCTCGACATCCGCGATCGGGCTGCTGTGGCGGCTGCGGTTCACGCATTTGCGCCCGATGTGATCCTCCACACTGCCGCGTACACGAACGTTGACGCAGCCGAGTCGAACCCGGCGACGGCACGGGCGGTGAACGTGGACGGAACTCGGAGCATCGTCGATGCGGTGCGCGGAACGCACACGATTGTCGTGTACTTCAGCACCGACTACGTGTTCTCCGGGGAGAAGAATGCACCGTATGTCGAGTCCGACCCCACTTCACCGTTGAACACCTACGGACGTACGAAGCTCGCCGGAGAAGCTGAGGTCTTGTCCTGGTCGCGCGGCGTGGTGATTAGGACGTCGTGGTTGTTTAGTGAGACAGGCACGAACTTCGTCAAGACGATTCTCGCGGCGGCTCGCGCGCGCGAGGCTTCTGGTGTGCCGCTTCGCGTCGTCGATGATCAGGTCGGATCGCCGACCTTTGCGAGCCATCTGGCTGAGGCCGTGATCGAGGCCCTCGGGGCCGGAATCGGCCCGGGTCTGTATCACATGGCGGGTAGCGGGTACTGCTCATGGCTCGAACTCGCTCGCGAGGTCGTGGCGCTCGCGGGTCTGTCTGCTGCGATCGAACCCACGTCGACCGCCGAACTCGCCCGCCCTGCTCTTCGCCCTTCTTTCTCGGCGTTGGTGAGCGAACGACCCATACCGCGACTTCCGCATTGGGCCGATGGTGTGGGCGCTGCAGTCGATAGGCTCCTCTCACTGACCTAGCTTCCGAGGAGGGACGATGCGACTTGTTGTCACGGGTGGTGCCGGCTTCATTGGTTCCAACTTCGTGCGTCATATGCTGCGCAGGTATCGTGACATTGAGGTAGTCAACTTCGACAAGCTGACGTACGCGGGCAACCTCGAGAACCTACGGGACGTGGAGCGTGATCCTCGGTACTCATTTGTGCGTGGCGATATCTGTGATGCGACTGCCGTGTCGCGGGCACTTCAGCTCGCCGACGCGGTCGTCAATTTCGCGGCGGAGACACACGTCGATCGCTCGATAGCCTCACCTCAGGACTTCATCCGCACCGATGTCTTGGGAACACACACACTTCTCGAGGCGGTACGCGAGCAGGGCGTTGCACGCTACGTGCAGATCTCGACGGATGAGGTGTACGGCTCGGTCGCTGCGGGTGCATTCGCCGAGGATTCGCCGTTGCGTCCCTCGAGTCCTTACGCCGCCAGCAAGGCTGCCGGGGATCTCGTCGTGCAGTCGTTCTATCGCACGTATGGCACTCCGGTGGTCGTCACGCGCAGCTCGAACAACTACGGTCCCTGGCAATACCCAGAGAAGATCATCCCGCTCTTCATCACGAATGCCATCGACGATCAAGCGCTGCCGATGTACGGCGACGGGCTGAACGTCCGCGACTGGCTGCACGTCGAGGACAATTGCGCCGCCATTGATCTCGTCTTGCATCGCGGAGAGGTCGGCGAGGTCTACAACATCGGCGGCGGACAAGAGGCGACGAATCTGGCGGTCACCGAAGCGATCCTTGCGCGTCTCCACAAGGATCGCGGGCTCATCCGATTCGTAGCCGATCGACCAGGGCACGACCGACGCTACGCGGTGACCTGCGACAAACTCAAGGCGCTGGGCTGGACGCCGTCTGTTGCGTTCGCAGAAGGGCTTGCTCGTACCGTCGACTGGTACATTGCGCACTCCGAGTGGTGGCGGAGGATCAAGTCGGGCGAATGGCGCGCCTACTATGCCCGCCACTACGCTGAGCTCGAAGAGCCACGCACCTAGCGGTAGTTCTTCACCGGAGTGCCGACCGGACAACGGTAGTACAGCCAGAGCGCCTGACTGTTGTACATGCGCGTGCACCCATGCGAGAAGTTGCGCGGGAAGCGAGAGAGGAGTTCCGGCTCGTTCGTGCCGTGGATCGCAATGCCGCCGGCCCGCCGATAGAACATGACGCAGGAGCCGAGCGCTCCTCCGCCTGGGCGACGCTTGTGGTAGATCGTGAACTTGCCCAGCGGCGTTGGATAGCCTGGTCGTCCCAGGGCGACGATGAACGTCCGCACCAGCTTGCCGTGCTCGTAGTAGTAGAGCTTGTACTCGTGTACGACGTTGACCAGGAAGTGGGCGTATTTGTACGGCACCATGTGGGCATTGGCAAGATTGACGACGCAGTTCTCGGTCGCTGAGACACCTAGTGTGTGGTCGCTGTCGGCATTCATTCTCGCGCGCAATCGCAGTGCGCCGTACTTGTCCGGCCTCCAGCCCACTGTGAAGCGCGAAGCACTGTCGAGGGTTGCTGATCCGACCTGAATCCAGGATCCGTTCTTCAGGCGTCTATCCACTGCGATGGTGGCGCCCGGATGTGCGGGCTTCACGCTGCCCGTGAGTTGCACTGTCTCTTTGGGCTTCAGCCAGGAGGTCTTGTTCGCCGCCTTCAGGACGACGCGCGGCCGCACTGAGACTGTGATTGAAGTTGACGCGGCAGCCTGCGTCTCATTGCCGGTGAAGCTGACTGCGTACTCGGTGGTCGTGCTCGGGGCCTGAACGTTAGCGAAGGAGAAGGCTCCACTCTCGCTCGCCTGGGTCGTGGCGACAGGGGCCCAACGAGCGTCGTTCGCAGGGCGACTGGAAAGCGCCAGAGACGCACCCGGTACCGAAATAGAGCCGTGGATCTCGATAGCGGCGATGTTGCCAAACGTGAATTGACGGTGTGAAGCCGCGGCGGAAAGCACCGTTGGCGTGGGTTCTGGATCCGCTGCGGGCGATGCTGCGGCCACCCCGGCCGTGACGCTCGCAGGCGGGACCGCGGCCAACGCGAAGAGAGCGACCATCGTGACGATGAGGCGACGAATCGTCATGGCCGACCTATTGTATCTGCTTTCCGCGACACCGCGAGTGTGCGAGTAGCTGCGGGCAGCACCAGTTCTGGGACTTCTCGCAGTGCTGGGGCTCGAGTGTGCACGACACGTATGCACGGCTGCGACGCAGCAGACGCGTTCGGGTCGCTGAGTGGTGGATACTCCGCAGCAAGGGGCGTCGACGCTCCGGCGCTGATCACACGGCGTATCTCTCGACTGACGGTCGCTTCGCCATCCCCTCGCGATTCACCGCTCCGGGTCTACATTGTCGCCCTCTCATTTGTCGCTGATCACCTGCAAACGAAGCGCTAACAGAAGGGCTGTAGCTTGCTTTCGGGAGGGGGACTCTCCGCAATGTCACCGTATTCTTGAAAGTGAGGAGCCATGAAGAACGCGTCGCGCTTTTGGCGCGCAGCCGCCGTGATCACATCGTTCGCAGCTATCGCACTTCTTGTTGTTGCCTGCGGTGGAGGGTCTTCGACGAGTGCGAGCCCCGGCGCCAGCAGCCCGGCCATGAGTGATGACACGATCCTCGGCGCCGGCGCGAGTTTCCCGGCGCCGCTCTACTCGAAATGGGGAGCAGACTACTACGAGGTAAGCGGTATCAAGCTCAATTACCAGTCCATCGGCAGCGGTGGCGGTATCTCTGCAATCCAGGCGAAGACCGTGGACTTCGGTGCCTCGGATGCGCCGCTCGATGAGGCTGATCTCGACGCTGGTGGGCTTGCGCAGTTTCCGCTCGTGGTCGGTGGCGTCGTCCTGGTCGTCAACATCGATGGTGTCGCCGATGGCCAGTTGAGGCTGACGCCGGAGGCCGCAGCCGGCATCTTCGCGGGGTCAGTCACGAGGTGGAACGATCCGGCGATCGTCGACACCAATCCGGATCTCGATCTGCCTGACGCGACGATCAACGTCGTCCATCGGTCGGACGGCTCCGGCACGACGTGGATCTTCACGCACTATCTGACTGATGCGGCGGGGAGCATCTGGACAGCCGGCGCCGACAAGGAGATCGCCTGGCCTGTTGGGGTTGGCGGCAAGGGTAATGAGGGAGTTGCTGCGAGTGTTCAGCAGCTCCAGGGTTCCATTGGCTATGTCGAGTACGCCTACGCGAAGCAGACCGGAATGGCCACTGCGCAGCTGCGAAATCGCGACGGTGCCTGGGTTAGTCCGAGCATCGAGTCGTTCTCCTCAGCGGCGGCGAACGCCGACTGGAATGGCAGCCTGCCGAGCATGGCCCTCGTTCTTGTCAATCAGCCCGGGAAGGAGACGTGGCCCATCACAGGTGCTTCGTTCATCCTCGTGCAGAAAGATCAATCTGACGCGGGTCGGGCCAAGATGCTGCTCGAGTTCTTCGACTGGTGCTACACGAATGGCGAGCCGGCGGCGACTGCGCTCGACTACGTGGCAATCCCCGAGAAGGTGGCTGAGGTAGTGAGGAGCGAGGTCTGGTCGACGATCGTCAGCGGCGGCAGCCCCGTTTGGCCGTGATCTGCGGATTGCGATTCATCGCATGGAACACCTTCTGAACGCTACTGAGTTAGACGCCGCTTCGCCCGGGCGCCCCCCCGACGCCGTGACGGCGTCGGGGGGGCGCCGGCCGCGCCTTGGGGATCCCCTCTTTCGTGTAGCTACAACGGCGTGTGGGGCAACGGTCGCGGTGGCAATGTTTGGCTTGGCGGGAGTGCTCGTGTATCGCTCCATACCGTCGGTCTCAGCCTTGGGGATCGAGGTGCTCACTACTGTCGCGTGGTCACCAGTCAACGGCCAGTACGGTGCCCTTGCGGCTCTTGCGGGGACCGTGTTATCGACGCTCGTGGCGATGGTCATCTCTGTGCCCTTGGCTCTAGCCATCGCTCTGCTTCTGGTGGACTTGGTGCCGCCACGCGTTGCGCGTGTGCTCGGTACGGGCATCGAGATGTTGGCGGCGATACCGAGCATCGTCTTCGGTATGGTCGGCATCTTCGTCATCGTTCCGTTCGTCCAAGGCTCACTGGTGCCATGGCTGCTGGATAGTCCGTTCGGTCGAATCCCTGGCGTGGCCCCTGGGCCCAAGTTCCAGGGCGGCGGGGTGTCGATCTTCACCGCGGGCCTTGTGCTCGCCTTCATGGTGCTGCCGTTCATCACCGCGGTTTCTCGTGACGTCCTGAATATGGTGCCGCGCGTAGCCAAAGAGGCCGGCTATGGCATGGGATCGACGACGTGGGAGGTCATGCACAAGATCAGCCTGCGCTACGCCAACAGTGGCATCGTCGGGGCGATCTTCATCGGGTTCGGCAGGGCGCTGGGAGAAACGATGGCAGTGGCCTACCTGATCGGCAGTCTCTACACGGACCTCCCGCATTCGGTGTTCGACCCTGGTACGTCGATCGCGTCATTGATCGCTCAGCAATTCGCGGAAGCAACCGACCCGGTGCAGGTGAGTGCACTGGTGCAGCTCGGCCTCGTCCTCTTCGTCATCACTATGGGCTTTCAGCTACTGGCGCAGGCATGGTTGCGGCGTGTGCAGCGAAGGACGGGGGGCCGTGCATGACGACCTACGCTGGACGAGCCGCCTCGGGCTTGAGTCATAGGTCCATTGGCCGGCGAAGGTTGGTCGATCGGGTCGTGAGAGTGTTCGCTTGGGTTGGCGCGTCTCTCGGCATCACCGTGATGGCGCTAATCGTATGGGAGGTCATCGCCAGGGGAATCGGTGTCTGGAGCGTTGCCTTCTTCACTGAATCGACGCCACAGGACGTGACTTCGCTGAGTGGAGGGTTCGCCAACGCGATCGTCGGCACGCTTGCGATCACCGCCGTCGCGGCTCTGCTCGCCATCCCGACCGGGTTTCTTGGAGGAGTCTATCTCGCCGAGTTTGGTCGCAACAGCAAGTGGGCGGCATCGGTGAGGACCATCACCAATGTGGTGATGGGCGTGCCGTCGATCATCGTTGGCGTATTCGTCTTCGCGATTCTGGTTGAGCCGTTGCGTCACTACTCTGGATTCGCCGGCTCGGTGGCGCTGGCATTCATCATGTTGCCGGTGATGGCGCGCACCACTGAGGACATCCTTAACCTCGTTCCAAACGAGATGCGTGAGTCTGGTCTGGCGATGGGCGCACCACGCTGGAAGGTCACACTTGGAGTGATCTGCAAGGCAGCCCGTAGCGGGCTCATCACTGGCGCTTCCTTGGCGGTGGTGCGCGTTGCCGGCGAGACGGCCCCGCTGCTATTCACGGCCCTGAGCAGTCCGTACTGGCTAAGCGGTCTCTTCGGTCCGAGTGGCTTCTTTGGTGGTCCGACGGCAAACCTCACAAAGACCATCTACGACTTTTCAGCCTCGCCATATCCGCACTGGCAGGATCTCGCATGGGGCGGTGCGCTGCTCATCATCGTCGCCGTGCTAGGCATGAACGTGGCCGTCCGGCTGCTGTTCCAGAGAGGTAAGTGAATGATAGGGAGCACTCTCAACAAGCCGACTGGAGCTGGCTCGCCTGCGGGCAATGTCATGCCGCGCATCGAAGTCACGGCAGAACGGCGGCACGCGGGAGAGGATTTTGAATCACTGCCTAGCGAGATCTCGGTTCGGCATCTTGACTTCTTCTATGGTCGAGAACAGGCGCTGTTCGACAACTCCATCGAGATCAAGAAGAACCGGATCACCGCCGTTATCGGTCCATCCGGCTGCGGGAAGTCGACTCATCTGCGAACGTACAATCGCATCTACAATCTGTACCGCGATCAACGCGCAAGCGGCGAGATCGTCTTCTCTGGGGGCAACATACTGTCGGGCCAGATCGACGTGCTCGAACTTCGTCGGCGCGTCGGCATGATCTTCCAGAAGCCCAGTCCCTTCCCCATGACCGTGTTCGAGAACATCGCCTACGGTTTGCGCCAGCACTACAGGATGAGTCGCGGCGAACTCGCAGACCGCGTGGAGCATGCGCTGAAGCGATCAGCTCTCTGGGAAGAAGTGAAGCACAAGCTTCACGAGCCCGGTAACGCGCTGTCCGGGGGCCAGCAGCAGCGCCTGTGCATTGCTCGAGCCATCGCGCCGGAGCCGGACGTTCTTCTGATGGACGAGCCGTGTTCCGCCATAGATCCAGTCGGAACCGCCAAGATCGAGGAGTTGATCCTCGAACTCAAGAACCGCTACACGATCGTTCTGGTGACGCACAACATGCAACAGGCCGCGCGCGTCAGTGACTACACGGCCTTCTTCTTCCAAGGAAGGATCGTCGAGTTCGGGACCACTGCGCAGATCTTCTCGAAACCCGAGCAGCAGCAGACCGAGGAGTACATCACGGGCAGGTTCGGCTGACACTGGCCGACAGAAAGGAGCTTCGTGCGTCACTTGCAGAGAGAGATCGAGCGACTGAAGCGCAAGATGCTGTCGCTGGGCGCACTAGTCGAGGAGGACTTGCGGCTGGCGTTTCACGCCATTGAGGAGCGCGACGTCAGTGCTGCGCGTAGGGTGATCGCCACCGACGTGCTCATCGATGAAACCGAGGTCGACGTTGAGGAGGACTGTCTCAAGATTCTGGCGTTGTATCAGCCGGTGGCGAGTGATCTCCGCTTCATCGTCGCCGTGATAAAGATCAATAACGAGCTTGAGCGAATCGGCGATCTCGGCGTGAACATCGCTGAGCGCGCGATCCACCTTGCCGACGAACACCCGGTGCCCGTTCCAGCGGTCTTCACAGTCATGGCGGAACGCACCAGCCACATCATCGAGTTGGCGCTCGATTCGCTGGTGCGGCAGGATGCCGTCCTCGCTCGTCGGGTTCTCGTGGCGGATGACGAGATTGATGCGTTGTACGGAGATCTGATCGAGGCGCTCAAGGCCGTAATCCGCGACCATCCTGAGTATCTCGACGCCACGGTCATGCTATTCGCTGTGGCCCGACATCTGGAGCGGCTTGCCGATCACGCGACGAACATCGCCGAGGACGTCTTGTACATGGTTGAGGGAGAGATCCTCCGTCACTGCACTCCTGCGCAGTCAAGAGACGCGCTCACCTTGTAGCGTCCGGTCAATTGGAGGTGGTCGAAGGGATGACCGAACGTGGCACGTGCCCACTAACGCTTGTGCCTCGGGGGTTGAGATGCATGTCGTGGCAGATGCAGGCAGAAGGTGCTGCCGCTACCAAGCTCGCTTCTGAGCGACACTCGGCCACTGTGAGCTTGAGCCACGTGCTTCACGATCGCCAGCCCGAGTCCCGTCCCGCCAAGGTCGCGACTGCGTGCTCGGTCCACGCGATAGAACCGTTCGAAGAGCCGTGGCTGGTGCTCGCGTGCAATTCCTGGTCCCTGATCGGTGACTTCAACAGTGACCTCATCGGTGGACTGCAATGCGCTGATGGTCACCGCTGTGTCGCTCGGGCTGTACTTAATCGCGTTGTCGATGAGGTTCACGAGCGCTTGTTCGATGAGCGGCGCATTCCCCGGCACGACCACGGGACCTGATGCGTGAAGCGAGAGCTTGATGGTCTTGGCGTTGGCGGCAACGCTGCACAGTTCGACGGCGCTGGCCATGACAGTCTGCAGGTCGACGTCGCCGAAGGGGCCTGGTCGTAGAACATCGGCCTCGAGCTCGGAGAGCGCCAGAAGATCGGCCGTGATCGAGTTGAGGCGCTCGGCCTGGCCGGCGATGATGCGCAAGAATGTGTCGCGCGTCTGAGGATCATCCGCGGCCCCCTCGAGGAGTGTTTCCGCGAAACCCTTGATGGCTGTGAGTGGCGTCCTGAGCTCATGAGACACGTTGGCCACGAAGTCGCTGCGGACGGACTCGAGTCGCTTCAGTCGCGTTACGTCGTTGAGCACGACGACGGCTCCCACGGATTGACCGCCATCGGGGCTGTGCAGGCGCGTGCCGTTCGCCTGCAATGTCGTTGGGATTCTGTCGGTCCAGAGCGTGATCTCACGCTCGACGGGGGCGTTGCCGGCAAGCGTCTCTTGGACCACACGTTGCAGCTCGGCGTTGCGGACCACTTCTTGGATGCTGTGGCCTACAACGGATGAGCCTTCGCGACCCAGGAGTCTGGTGGCGGCGTTGTTGGCTGTGATCACGCGTTCCTCGACGTCGACGGCGATCACTGCTTCCACCATGCTGGCGAGCACGGCTTCACGCTCATTGCGTTCTCGTGTCAAGGTCTGGATCTCGTCGGCGATACGCTCTGCCATACTGTTCAGGCTTTCGGCTACCGCCGCGAACTCTGCCGTACGGGGCACGGCCAGCTTGTGCTCCAGATCACCGGCCGCGAAGCGCACGGCGCCATCTCTCAGACGTTCCATTTGGTGGCTGATGCTCCGGGAGACGAGAAGGCCGATCAGCGCGGTCAAAGCAGCCACGGCCGTTGCCCCGACGGCGATTCGCCAGGAGAGCTGTGGCAGCGCGTCGTTGATGGATGCGAGCGGCATGGCGGCGCGTACGACGGCCACCACTTCTCCGTCTTGCTCCAAGGGTACTGCGACGTACATCTCATCCTTCTTCAGAGTCGAGCTGAAGCGGACTGACTGACCAATCTCGCTCCGGAGCGCTTGCTTGAACTCAGGCCGATCCGCGTGACTAGTGAGTGTGCTGGGGTCCGCTGCGCTCTCTGCCAGGACGGTCCCAGGGTCCTCGCCACTGCTCTCGCCGGCGATCACTGTGTACCGTGTCTGCGATGCTGCCCCAAGGCGGACGATAGTTGCCTGCAGCATTCCCCGACTCTTCTCGTCAAGCAGTGGTCGTACCTCCTCGAGCACAAGTGCGGCTCGCGCTTGGAGGCCATCGGCTGTCCGATCGAGGTAGAAGTCTCGCGCCGTGCCGAGGGCGAGTCCTCCCATGGCGAGAACTCCGAGAATGGCGACGACGAGGTAGGTGGCGTAGATGCGCCAGAAGAGGCGAGTGCGGCGCACGCTACTCGTCCCGCAGCCTGTACCCGACTCCGCGAACGGTCTCGATGAGGGGGCCGTCTTGGCCGAGCTTGCGGCGCAAGGACACGATGTGGACGTCGACCGAGCGATCGGTGACGAACCGCTCCGCGGCAAGAGCATCGTCTCCCTGAGCCGCGTCCACGATCTGTTGTCGAGTGAAGACCCATCCTGGCCGACGAGCGAGAAAGTGGAGTATGCGGAACTCGCCGGCAGTCAGGGCCACAGCCCCGTCGCTGCCGACGACTTCGTGCTTGCCGGGGTGAATCGCAATCGGGCCAACGTGAAGCACCGAAGATTCGTGAAGCTCTGAACCACTGCGACGCAAGATTGCCCTGACGCGCGCCACGAGCACGCGGGGGCTGAATGGTTTGACTACGTAGTCCGAGGCTCCGAGCTCCAGTCCTGCGACGACATCCGCTTCCCCGCTCTTCGCGGTCAGCATGAGAATCGGAATGTGGCTTGTCTTCGCCTCGCTCTTGAGGCGACGACAGACTTCGAGACCATCCACGCCGGGCAGCATGAGGTCTAGGATCACGAGGTCGACCGTTCTGGTCCTCGCGGCCGTCAGTGCCGCTTCTCCCGATGCCGCATAGGTGGTGACATACCCTTCCTTCGTCAGGTTGTACTCAAGGAGGGCGCCGATGTCGCGTTCGTCGTCGACGACGAGGATATGCTCGTTGGGCATGGCTGCTCACAAAGGAGAGGATGTGGCACGGCGAACAGTACAACCCTCTTGTTAGGAGAGGGTTAGCGTCTAGGCGAGGATTGCGTTGTACACGGCCTGCCACTCCCCCATGTCGGCGAACACGTAGTCCGGCTGATGGGCGATGAGATCCGCGACCGTGTAGCGACCGGTAGCCACAGCGATCGTTCGGACGCCGAGATCCGCGCCGCAGGTGATGTCGGCCGGCGTGTCGCCGATGATGACGATTTCCTTGCCGGCGAAGCGATGGCCCGTCAGTGAGCGGGCGCGTTCAACGGCGATTGCGGGGAGATCGGGGCGCTTCTCTGAGTCGGAGCCATATGCTGCAACCCGGAAGTGAGGGAGGAGTTCGGTGGGCGCGAGCTTGAGCCGGGCTCCCGGCTCCACGTTTCCTGTGAGCAGACCGACGATGGTGCGTCGGTCGGCGGCCAGCGCCGTGATGAGCGCTTGCACTCCCGGCAAGACCTCGACATGGCCGACGCTGATCTCGTGCTCGAGCAGCTCAACGTAGCGCGTGAGGCAGTCGGGGAGACGGTCCTCGATGGTCTGCGCGAGCGCATCATCCCCCGTGCTCCACAGCGCGACTATGTCGCGCACGATGGCAGGATCGGTGCGACCGTGGAAACTGTACGCGCCAAGATCTCCCTCGGCGCCGTAGACCTCGCGGACGGCGCGGAGGATCGCTCGAGTGCCGGCGCCGTGCCCGTCGATCAGTGTGCAATCGATGTCGAATAGAACGAGACGCTCCATGGATCGATTATAGGCGACTCCTGTGCGGCCACGTCCTTGGCAGGTGGATGGACGCCCACAGCGCGTTCTCAGCCACCCCTGAGAAAGCTCGCAGAGCGGGACGGTACAACGTGATCGTGACGACGATGTGGCGCAGGCGATCTCGAAGGAGCATACATGTCACGAAAGACGCTCGTGAAGTCATTCTTGGGTGGGGCAATCTCCATCGTTGCGATTCTGGTCTTGCTGGTCGCGGTTGGCGTGCTGCCGCTCAAGACCGAAACGCGCACGGTTGTGCAGCAGACAGTGTCGACGGCGGAAACCACCACCGTTGCGGCTACTGGGAGCGAGCTCACGCCGGAGGAGATCTATGACAAGTATGCCGAAGGGGTCGTTGAGGTCTTGGCGACTTTCTCGCAGTCGTCTGCGAGTGGCCCATTTGGCGCGTCAAGCGGATCATCTCAAGCGCTCGGCTCCGGCTTTGTGGTGTCCGCAGACGGCAGCATTATGACCAGCGCGCACGTCGTGTCTGACAACGGTGTCGTCGCCGAATCCGTCAGCGTCGTTTTCAAAGACGATGGGCTCGGCATGAAGAGTGTGGACGCAACGATCGTGGGGGTCGACGAGACCAGTGATGTTGCGCTGCTCAAGGTTGATCCCAGCAAGACGCCCGATCTCGTGCCGCTGGTGCTCGGCGATTCCAGCGCGGTCAGTCCCGGCGAAGAAGTCGTCGCAATCGGCAATCCTCTCGGGTACGACTTCTCAGTGACGAGCGGGATCGTGTCGGCCGTGCATCGAAACCTCGAGTCGCCCAACGGCTCGGTCATTCCCAACGGGATTCAGACGGATGCCGCGATCAACTCCGGCAACTCGGGAGGACCTCTCTTCAATGCGCAAGGTCAGGTCATCGGCATCAATGAACAGATCGCCACAGAGTCCGGTGGCAATGAGGGCTTGGGGTTTGCGGTGCCAATCAACACCGCGGAGAAGGTGATGGAGCAGCTCCAGGCGAGCGGCAAGGTCACGTATGCGTACCTCGGAGTTCAGGGACAGACGCTGACGACCGACGTGGCTGAGGCGCTCGGCATCGATGCCGAGAACGGCGTGCTCATAGCCAGCGTTGCGAGCGGCAGCCCCGCCGAAGAGGCAGGTCTTCGTGGCGGTAGTCAGCAGACGGTGGTGCAGGGTCAGGTATACGTGCTTGGCGGCGACGTGATTACCGCGGTGAATGGAGAGAGCCTGGACAGTGCCGACGAGCTCGTGGCGGCTATTAACGAGCTGAGCCCAGGCGATGAAGTGACGTTGACGATTGTCCGTGATGGCGACAGCAAGGAGATAAGCGTCACGCTGGGTGAGCGGCCGACGACGTAAGGTGCGGACGCTCGGTCGCGAGCGTTCCTGCGAATCTCACGTGAGCCGGGGTGCTGGTTGCATCGTGGGGAGATCGAGGCTCAGGCGCTGGCGGTCAGAGCACTGTGGTCGAAGGGCAAGATCTCGTCAGCGGGCAGTTCGAAGCCTGGCGAGCACATGGAAACAGGTGTGGGCGATGCGGTACACGAACGCATCGCCCACACCTGTGGCAGCTCTGGCCCGAGCGCTTCAGAGCGTCGGGCGTCTACAATCGAGCAATCGCGAGCTTCGTACTCGCGCTTCCGTGCGTGCTAGTCGCGCACGCTCTTGGGTCTAAGCATCTCCGCCAGTTGAAAGGCCACGTCGAGGGATTGCCGGGCGTTCAGCCTTGGGTCGCAGAGTGTCGAGTAGTGCACTCCGAGGTCCGCCTCCGTGACGGGTTCCGCACCGCCTACGCACTCGGTGACGTCGTCGCCGGTGAACTCGAGGTGAACTCCTCCCGGCCAGACGCCTTCGCATGTGCACACGTTGAAGAAGCCGCGGAGCTCTCTCATGATGTCGTCGAAGTGCCGGGTCTTGACACCGCTGGGGGTGACGAGTCCGTTCGCATGCATTGGGTCGCACGCCCACACCACGGGATGTCCGGCGTTGTGTACCGCGCGGATGAGTGGCGGGAGGAGTTCCTCGATGCGGTCCGCGCCCAGGCGTGTGATGAGTGTCAATCGACCTGGTTCGCGACGAGGATCGAGTCGCTCACAGAGTGCGACTATGTCGTCCTCGCGAGCCTCGGGTCCGAACTTGCAGGCGACGGGGTTGTGTACGCCGGCGAAGAAGTCGACGTGCGCGCCGTCTACCTGGCGAGTTCTCTCGCCGATCCAGATGAGATGAGCTGAGCAGTCGTACCAGTCGCCGGTAAGGCTGTCGCGTCGCGTCAGGCCCTCCTCGTACGGGAGAAGCAGGCCCTCATGGCTGGTCCAGAGATCGACCTGGTGCATCTCGTGGGCGCGTTCCAGGTCCACGCCGCAAGCCGCCATGAAGCGCAGCGCGTCGTCGATGCCGCGCGCGATCATCTCGTAGCGTCGACCCTCGGGGGAGTGAGCGACGAACTCCTGGTTCCAACGGTGCACTTGACGCAGATCCGCGAATCCACCCTTGGTGAACGCTCGCAGCAGGTTGAGACGCGCAGCCGACTGATGGTAAGCCTGCACCATCCTGCGCGGATCGGCGATACGCGCGTCGGCGTGCGCGGCGTCGTCGTTCACCATGTGCCCACGGAACGAGGGAAGCTCGCTGTCGCCGACGCGTTCTGTCGGTTTGGAGCGTGGTTTGGCGAACTGGCCGGCCACTCGTCCGAGCTTCACAACCGGCAGGGCCGCTCCGTAGGTGAGGACCGTCGCCATCTGCAACATGATCTTGAGGTTGTCGCGGATGCGCGGCGCCGACAGATCGCGGAAGGACTCTGCACAGTCGCCGACGTGAAGGAGAAAAGCCTTGCCTTCCGCGACTTGGCCGAGTGCGGTCTTGAGCTCTCGTGACTCGCCCGCGAAGACCAGCGGGGGAAGGGAAGACAGCTCTGCAAGCGCGTCACCCACTGCGACTTGGTCCGGCCAATCGGGCTGTTGGGCGGCCGGCTTGTCTCTCCATGACGCTGGACTCCACTGTTGACTACGTTCCACGGTGTTTGCTCCCATTGGTTTCTGACACCACACCCTGCGACGCAGAGGGGTCGCGCCGCATCGCACGCCGTCACAATGATAGCGCCATGCGTCTCAATCGCGATGCCGGGTGGGCTGTGGCTGTGTTCAGGTCTTGGCAATCGGCGAGCGCGCCTTGCGACGGTCGACGACACAGGTATCGACCTCAAGGCTTTCGCTTCACAGGTGCGGCACCAGTGGTCTAGCATGGCCATGCGAACGACGGGGAGGATGTGATGGAACGGCGTGTCGGCGTGCTCGTGATCGGCGCCGGACCAGTGGGCGCCTGCTGCGCTTACGAGCTGGCTACGAGCGGCTGCAACGTGCTCCTGGTTGAACGAGAGCTTGACGCTTGCCCGCCGGCGGCCGCCGCGCACGGCAATTGTGGTCTTGTCCTGCCCTCACATCTGACGCCTCTTGCCGCGCCTGGAGTCATTACCAAAGGTATGCGCTGGCTCTTCGACTCTGGGAGCCCGTTCTATGTAGCGCCACGAGCGAGCGCAGAGCTGGTCCGTTGGCTCTGGTTGTTCAGAGCGGCGTGTACGGAAGAGCGGTCGCGCGCCGGTGCTGAGGTCCTGTTTCCGCTCAACTACGCGAGTGCTGCACTGCACGTGGAGCTGGCAGAGCGGCACGGTGAGCGGTGGCTATATCGGCGCAATGGGCTAGTCCAGGTTCACGAATCTGCCGCTGGTGGCGAGGAGGCGGCAGCGGAGGTTGCTCGCGACCGCGCTCTCGGTGTGTCGGTTTCCGATCTCTCCATGGCGCAGGTGCGAGCGCGCTATCCTCAATATCGCAGCAGCGTCGCGCATGCGGTTCTGTATGAAGACGCTGCGCATCTCGAGCCGCTTCGCTTCACCCGGACGATGGCCGACCTGGCTGTCGCGGCCGGCGCGGAGTTGGCGACCGATACCGAGGTTCTGGCGCTCGACTGCACCGGGCGCGGGACTGTGCGGGCGATCACCACTCGTGGTGACGTGCTGGCGGAGCAGGTTGTGGTGGCGGCGGGGGCGTGGTCGCCAGATCTCGCCAGAGGTCTCGGGGTGTCGCTGCCAATTCAACCTGCGAAGGGCTACAGCGTTGATCTCCAGCGTCCCTCCAGCTTCCCGGAAGCGCCGTTCTACCTTGGCGAGGCGCATCTCGTGTTTACACCGATGGGCGAGACCCTGCGCCTCGGCGGTACGCTCGAACTGGCAGGCTGGAACATGGCGGTCCGACCGCGGCGGGTGGCCGGTTTGCGACAGGCCGCTGCGCGAGCCTTCGGTCTGGCAGCGCATTCGGCTCCGGAGAGACTGTGGCGCGGACCGCGCCCTGTGACTCCCGATGGCCTACCAGTCGTGGGAAGAGTGCCCTGCGCTGAGCGCGTGATCTTGGCGACTGGGCACTGCATGCTCGGTCTCCTCTTGGCGCCGGTCACCGGCAGGCTTGTAGCGGAGCTTGCCGGTGGTTCGCAGCTATCGGAGAGTATCGCTGCTCTGTCGGCGCGACGGTTCCGCTGACGAGAGATGCGCTAGCTTGGGCGGGAAGCGTTGCGTCCGGTCCCGCGCTCAAGAAGGCGGCAAGGTGCGCGGACGTGTGCGCCAGGCACTTGGCGCGCTACCCCGGAATGGGCCTAGCGGCTGCGCATCACCGGGAGACCGAACTTGACCCAGTCTTCCATGCCGCCGAGTACGTCGGTGACGTTTGTGTACCCGAGTCGCTTGAGGCGTTGAGCTTCGCGTCTGCTGCGGCGACCGCTGAGGCAGATGACGAGAATCTCGGCGTCGCGGTCCAGGCCAACGGCATCTGCTTTGATGCGCGCTGGAGGGACGCTGAGAGCCCCTTTGGGGTGGAGAGCACGGAACTCGCGCTCCGAGCGCACATCCACGAGCTTCGCTCCGCGGCGCATACGCGATTGAACCTCACGGACGCCGACGCCGGTCACTTTGCCCGAAGCGTGGGCATTGCCTGAGGGCTGCCGACTAAAAGGCCACATTGTCGTGCTGCGGCTGCTCGACGAGGCTGTCGTACAGCACCTCGAAAGGCCCGCTGGTGAAGACTGGCTGCAGACTGGCGTACACGGCCTGAACTGTCTCACCGGCGTAGAAATCGTCGTGGGCGTCGAGTGTCTCCCACTCCGTCTCGAAGATGTAGTGCACATCGGCGAGGGCGGCTCCTCGCCCGCACGTGTCGAGGGCGCTTGCCAAGGGAGACATCCCGAACGACCTCAAGGTTCGGTGGCTCTCGTGCCCATAGGCCTCGGTAACTGCTGCCGAAAGGCTCTGCAAGGCTGCCTCAGCAAGACCCTCTGACCCGCGAAGTACGCTGAACATTGTCTGGCCTACGATCACGATTCGCTCCCTCTGGGTTCAACTGCTGGGGTATGTACCCCCAGGTGCGAGTCTTGAACGGGTCTGTTGCCTGCCGGTGCCTGGCGCATGGGCGCATCCTATCGAACCACTCGACGCAGCTCGCTGGTCAGCTTCTCGGCGACGAGGCAGTGCGCGTCATCCGCCGTGTGCACGATCTTCCCTGCGCGATCGATGATGACCACCGTCTTGTGCGCGCTACCGGCGCGGCCGATGCCATACATTCTCGCCAGGGTACCGTCGTCGGCGAGCACGGGGAAGGCGACTCGGTCCGCTGTCTTCGTGCGGCTGTCAACGTCTGCGGGATCGCCCACGACAACGCCGACAATCTGGGCGCGCAGTCCCCACAGCTCCTCCGTCGTCGCGTCGAGCGCGGCAAGACTCTCATTGATACCGTCACGAGCCGGCAGGAAGGCCACCACGACGTACCAATCGCCTCGATAGCCGGCGAGGCTGATCTCGTTTCCTTGCACATCCTTGAGCAAGAACGGTGGCGCTTCGCGGCCAACTCCGGATGCGTAGCCCATGCCGCGACCTCCGGATGAACCATGAACAGTGAGAAGTGCTGGAACGAGTGTACCAGAGGGTGGGTGGACTCCACCTAGGTGTCGCACGTAGAAGGAGACGAACTCGCCGTCGCGCTCTCCCAGTGATGTAATTGCCCAACCAACCTGGGTGGATTGACGTACCTTGAGGAGGCTGGATTGAAACGAAACCCATATGCGGGACGTCGGCGCAGCGACGGCCTGAGTCTCAATGTCTTCACCGACGATGAGATCGACGACATTCACCTATCCACACTCGAAGTGCTCGAGCGAACGGGTATCTGGGTCGAACTCGACGAGGCGCTCGACATCTACAGCGACGGAGGCTGCATCGTCGATCGCGAGTCGCGACTTGTCCGCATTCCGCCTCATGTGGTGGAGGCCGCTATCGCGAGCGCGCCGCCGACGGTGGTTCTGTGCGGTCGCGATCCCAGGTACGACATTGTTGTGGGTGGGAGTCGCGTTGGATTCAGCAACTTCGGCGAGGGCATCAAGGTAGTTGATCCTCACACCGGGGAGCTGAGACCGTCGACGAAACACGATCTCTGTGAGATTGCTCGCCTTGTCGACGCCCTGCCCGAGGTGGATGTGTTCGAGATGGCCGTCGTGTCTGGAGATCAGCCGCCCGAGACGTTCTCGCTGCACAATCACGAAGCGGCCATTGTCAACCAGACCAAGCCTATCTCGGGTGGCGCTCAGGACGGGAGAGCTGTTCACACCACTGTGGAGATGCTGGCGGCTGTGCAGGGCAGTAGGGATGAGGTGCGTCGGAGGCCGATGATGGTCATGGGCACGTGTCCCGTGAGCCCGTTGAAGCTCGTCAAGGACTTCTGCGAAATCATAATCGAGTCGGCGCGTGTTGGCTTGCCGAGTTGCGTGCTCAGCATGGCGATGGCTGGCGGATCCTCTCCGGTGACGCTTGCGGGGACACTGGTGACCCACAATGCCGAGGTCCTCGCCGGTGTTGTCCTGGCCCAGCTGACTGAGCGTGGTGCGAAGGTCCTCTACGGCTCTTCCACGACGGCGATGGACCTGCGGCTCGTTGCTGCCTCGGTTGGCTCACCCGAGTGCGCGCTGATCAGCGCCGGTGCGGCTCAACTGGCCCGACAGTACCGCCTTCCGAGCTACATCGCTGGTGCGTAGGGAGACAGCAAGCTAAGTGACGTGCAGCTTGGTCACGAGAAGACCCTTACAGCTCTCACGGCAGCGTTGGCAGGGACCAACCTGATCTACGGGCTAGGGATGATCGAGTCTGGCGTCACATTCGACTATGCGCAACTCGTGATCGACAACGAGATGGCTCGCATGGTCAAACAAGTCGTGCGCGGTATTCGCGTGGACGACGAGTCGTTGGCTGTTGATGACATCGCCGGTGTCGGCTCCTTCGGGGACTTCTTGAGCTTGTCGTCGACGATGAAGTTCATGCGTGAGACGTCTCAACCCGAGCTCATCGATCGCCGGGTCCGCGAGGATTGGCTGGAGCGCGGCGGCGACGACATGTACGGCCGGGCGTCGGCAAGGGCAAGGGCGCTTCTCGCCGATCATCATCCGGAGCCGCTTCCGGACGACGTGCGGCGTGAGGTTCGCGCGATCGTCGAGCGAGCCGATCGCGAGCGAGCTCGTCGCTGACCGACAACCTTCGGGCGGCGAGCGGAAGATATCGTCCACTCGCCGCCCGAAGTGGGCTCTTCCCTTCCCCCGCACGTCTGCCGATATACGGTGAAACGTGGTAGCGGAAGGGAGCACAATGACGCGTGGCACAGCGACGATCATTCGACTTGCAGTTGTCGCTCTTGCGGCGATTGCGCTGCTGGGATGTGGCTCAGAGGAGCTGCTGGCGCCGACAAACAACATCGATCGAGCGAAGGATGAGGCGACCAAAGCGGCGCTTCTCACCATCGATACCGGAATCACCGCGTACATCGCGATGAACCAGGAGGCGCCGCAACAGGTTGATGCCGATTCCCTGGGGTCGCTCGTGAGTCCGTGGCCCACGAACCCGTGGACCAATGCGCCCATGGAGCCGGGATCGGATCCTGGGACGTTCACGTACCAGTTCATGGGCGGTACGAGCTACTCCTTGACGGGTCATCTCTCCGACGGAGACTTCACGCGACCATGAGTCGCTGCCGACCGGCTTGCGACCTGATCACGGTAGGTCGACACCACTCGACGGGCGGGACCTCTCAGACGACGAGTACTACCTTGCCGAGCGACGGTCTCTCCATGACGACATGGTGACCTCGCGGCGCCTCCGTGAGCGGTAGCTCGCGGCCGACCACAGGTCGCAGTGAACCGTCGCGCAGTCCGATGGCAATGGCGCGCTGCGCCTCGGTCAGCTCTTCCGGGGTAGCGTTGTCGAGCAGCATGCCGCGGACCGATGCGTCTGTGTTCATGAGGTCTCGCGGGGTGACCTCGACCGACCCTCGGCTTCCTACGACGATGACGCGGCCGCGCGGCGCTAGAGCGCGCAGATCGCGTCCAAGGTTGAGATCGGCGCGCATTTCCACGATAACGTCGAATCCGCGGCCCCCGGAGAGTTCCACCGCACGCGCCAGATGGTCCGGATCGCGGTGGTCGACGACACCGACTGATCCCTGTCCGGCAACCAGGGCGAGTCCGGCGTCGCTGCCGGCGGAGCCGACTACCGAGAGTCCTGCGGCGGCGGCGAATTGCATCGTCGCGATTCCGACACCGCCGCTGGCGCCGTGAACCAGCACGGTCTCGCCTGGCTGGGCGTTGGCGCGCTGAAACAAGGCATGAAAGGCGGTCGTGTACGGCGTGCCGAGAGCTGCGCCCTGGGCGAAGGTGACTCCGGTTGGAAGAGGGAACACCTGCTCGCGATGGCAGAGCGCGTAATCTGCGTATGTTCCGCTCAGTGAACCGGTGACGTACACGCGGGCGCCGGACGAGGTCTCGACGCCGGCGGCATCTGTGCCCGGTGTGTACGGCAGCGCTGGGAGACGGCTGTAGATGCCTGAGCGAACGTACGTCTCAACAGGATTGACGCCCACCGCGTGGATTCGCACGAGGAGCTCCTCATCGACCGGCTGAGGCTCGGGCAGCTCTTCCACACGCATGACCTCAGGGTCGCCGAACTCGTGAATACGGATCGCACGCATTGCTATCTCCTTACGGGACGACGAACGCACCGTTGTCGAGGTGGCCGGTCAGCGAGTAGCTGCCGCCGCCGTCAAGCTGCATGTACGTGTAGTCTCCGGGGCGTGTGCCGGGGACGAGAGGCTGGCCGGGGGCGTAGGGATTCTCTGGCCACTCGTCTACATAGGCAGCAACGCTCCCGTCTTCGTGGACGTCCGTGGGGAGAGGGTACATGCCGCCGTTGGCGACGGCCCACGTCTCAATACCTGTTCTTAGGGTCTCAGTGGCACGCATCATGTCTTGCCGGACCGCGTCTGCGTCGTCGCTAAGACTCGGGCTGGAGCTTGGACTCGGACTAGCGCTTGGCGTTGGTGTCGGAGAGGCGACCGGCTGACTCGGAACAAGGGCCGCCGTGCGTCGTAGCGTGAGTGTGGCGCTAGTGCCGCTCGAACCGCTCAGCCGCAAGGTGGCTGTCTCGCCGCTGTCCGACTGCGTAAGCGCTCCGTTAATCGGGCTTGTTACACCAGCGAAGGCTCCGTTGTCTTCCTGCGAGGTAAACGAAAGCTCGTTGTCATCGGCAGATAGGGTCGCGGAAACGGGAGCGCTTGGCTGAAGCATGCTGTCGTAGGCGGTGATCGAGTAGCTGTCGCCGACGGCTTCGATCACGAATCCGCCGCCCATGCCGTTGGTCTGAGCCCAGGCCCCCGCCCATTCGACCTGGCTTGGTGAAGGCGAGGGGCTTGGCGAGGGGCTTGGCTGCTGAGCCGGCTCACGGAACATGGTGTACCAGATGGCGCCGACAGCTATTGCGGCGAGAAGGAGCAGAACGAGGATGATCCACCAAGCGTTTCCGGGCCCGCGGCGAGGCGGCCGCGTGCTCACGAGCCGAGGACGCGGCGGGGGAGCTCCCGCACCAGCTGTGGCCGGGGCTGGATCATCGAGAGTGGCTGCGCGGGTGGCAGCTTCTCCCGTGGCGTATGTGGTCTCCTCGCTGGGCAGGAGCCGGGTTTGGTCGTCCGCCTCGGGCGGGAGCTTCGCGGTTGCATCGTCGTTCTCATCATGAGGAAGCTTCCGGTCGAAGCCGCTCACGTCATCTGCCCCCGACGCTCTTTGCTCCGCTCTCCAGCTCGGTCCAGAGATCGAAGAAGGTTGGGCAGGTCTTCCGCACACAGTCAGGTGCGTCGATCACGATGCCCGGGACGGCCAGGCCGAGCACCGAGAACGACATGGCGATCCGATGATCGTTCATCGTGTTGACGTGGCCTGTGCCCGGAGAGGCGGGGTGGATTCTCAGGAAATCTGCTCCAGCCTCGGTGTTCACGCCGAGACGAGCGAGATTGTCCTGCATCGCGGCGATGCGGTCCGATTCCTTGAGTCGCACATTGGCGATACCGGTGATTGTTACCGGCGAGTTCGCCAACGGAGCGATGGCGGCGAGCGTCATGAAGGTGTCGGAGATGTCGGACATGTCGACGGTGACTCCAGACAGGGTGGCGGGGCCGGTCACGACAACGCCGTCGCCCTCCTCGCACACACGACAGCCCATCGTTGCGAGGACGTCGACGAAACGTATGTCGCCCTGGAGACAGTTGCTTCTCCGCAGGCCTCGCACCTTGACTCGGCCGCCTGTCGCGGCGGCGCCAGCGAAGAAGTACGAGGCAGTAGAGGCGTCTGGCTCGATGGCATACTGCCTCGCTCGGTAGGTTCCGGGCTGTATTTCAAACGAGTCGTGCCCGCTGCGATCTGTTTCGACGCCGAACTGGGCCATCATTGCCAACGTCATGTCGACGTATGGTCGGCTGACGAGACCATCGACGTCGATTGAAAGAGGCGCGGTCGCCAGAGGCGCCGCCATGAGGAGGGCGGAGATGAACTGACTCGACGTGTCGCCGGGGAGTCGCACGTGTCCTCCTGTGAGGCCGCCCGCGACGACCGTCAATGGCAGATGCGTGGCGTCTGCCGGCTCGGTGCGAGCCCCGAGGTGACGCAGAGCGTCGAGGAGGAGCGACAATGGCCGGCGCCTGAGCTGGGGCGCTGCATCGAGCAGGTAGCGGCCGCGTCCCGTCGCGCAAGCGGCGAGTAGAAAGCGAGCAGCGGTGCCGGCCTCGTTGCAGAACACGGCGGCTTCGGGGCGAGGAATGTGACCGTTCGCTCCCTGCACGCGCCATTCTGTGTCGCTCGTGTCGACCTGGAAGCCCAAGCTGCGCAGGCCGTCGACAAATGCGAGCGTGTCGGCGGCAGATAGTGCCCCTGCAAGGAGGGATTCTCCGCTCGCGAGGGCCGCGAGCAAGAGCGATCGGTTGGTGATGCTCTTTGAGCCGGGGACTGTGACGCAAGCGTCGAGATTCCTCCCGGCCGGCCGGATCTCGCGAGGCTTCATGTCGGTGCTATCGGCGATCATCTCGTCTTGGCCGATGATACCCCAGCGACGTCGAGCGCTTCGAGTGTTGCTGGCCGGATCGTGTGGCGATGAGGTTGAGTGTTCGACGCCACGGGAATGCCTGCAGCAATCATGTTCGCTGTCAACATAACCAAGGAGGGGGCATGAACGTTGGTCGGTGCCCTGGCCAAGATCGGATCAACTGGACTCCAGAAGACATCTTCGACATCCGCTGCCCAAACTGTGGAGGCAGCATCGAGTATTTCAAGGACGATCAGCGCCGGAAGTGTCCCAGTTGCGGCGTCGTGGTCGAGAATCCGCGCTTCGACAACGGCTGTGCTACCTGGTGTGCAGCGGCGGATAACTGCTCGATCATGCGTGGTGCGGTGCCGGGCCACTCGGAACACTGAGCGCGCAGAAGCATGGTCTCCGCTGGGTCGGGTGGGCACGATTCTGCAATCGTGGCAGGCAGTTGGGCAGTCGGATGCCCGACGGCTGCTCGTCAATCGTACGGCCTGTGGAGCGCAACGTGTGAGGCGCGCAACACTTGGGGGACGACTGGCACGCAAGCCTCCGCTAGGATTCCTCCGCTGGCGAGCAATCGAATGAGAGGTTGATGTCATGGAGTTCGCGCTCGATCGCGCGGCGGTTCTGGCTGCGGCAGCCGCCCTCGTGTTTCGCACCGAGGCGTTCATAGACGGCTCCTTCCGCCCGGCGTTGAGCGGCAGGACGCTGCCGTCGGTGAACCCGGCCAACGGGCAGGTGATTGCCGGTATCGCTTCTTGCGACGCAGCCGACGTCGATTGCGCGGTCAAGGCGGCGCGGACGGCGTTTGAGGCCGGGGTGTGGGCGGAACTGAAACCGAGCGAGCGCAAGGGTGTGCTCCTCGACTTTGCGGCTCTGCTCGAGGAGCACGCGTTGGAGCTCGCTCTGCTTGACTGCCTCGAGGCCGGCAAGCCCATCACCGAGACGGCGACCCTCGACATACCGGACACGATTGAGTGTATCCGCTGGCACGCAGAGCTCACCGACAAGCTCTACGAGCGCGTTGCGCCCACCGGACCTGAGAACGTCGCATTGATTGTGCGTGAACCGCTGGGTGTGGTTGGCCTCATCACGCCCTGGAACTTCCCCGCGCAAATGGCGGCGTGGAAGATCGGCCCGGCATTGGCGGCGGGCAACAGCGTCGTCCTCAAGCCGGCCGAGCTCACGTCGATGAGCGCTCTGCGTATGGCGGAACTGGCTCACGAGTCCGGCCTGCCGGCCGGCGTATTCAATGTAGTTCCGGGATTCGGGCCGACTGCCGGCAGAGCGCTTGGTCTGCACATGGATGTGGACATGGTGGCCTTCACAGGATCGGCGGAGGTCGGCCGCGAGGTGCTGCGTTACGCGGCCGATTCCAACCTTAAGCGGGTGATCCTCGAGCTGGGTGGCAAGAGCCCGCAAGTGGTGCTTTCGGATGCACATGACCTGGATGCCGTTGCCGAGAACGCGGTCTCGGCCGCATTCTGGAACATGGGCGAGAACTGTAGCTGTGGCTCGCGCCTCATCATCCATCGCAGCCTCAAAGACGAGGTACTTGCGCGGATCATGGCGATCGTCGCTGCTTGGACCGTGGGCGATCCACTTGACCCCGCGACGAAGCTGGGTCCGATGGTGGAGCCAGAGCACCTTCGGAAGGTGTTGGACTATATCGAGGAAGGCAAGTCTCAAGGCGCCAAGCTCATACTTGGCGGTGAGCCGCTCCTCGAGTCGAGTGGTGGCAACTATGTGGCGGTGACGATCTTCGATGAGCCCAACAATCAGGAACCGTGTGTGGTTCGGACACCTTCATGCTACCGCTTCGGTAGGCGTTCGCGGGGTGCTTGCCGCGCCCGCGCCGCGCATCGAAGCGCGCGGCAGAGGCATCCTGTCCGGGCTTCGGGGAAGGCCGGTGTGCGGTAGTGGCTGCGCCGTTGGTGGTCGGGGAAGCCCTGCACTTGGAGTACCCGACGCGAGTCGTGTTCGACTCGGTGACGGTCGGCGTCGAGGAAGGCGATCGTATCGGGATCGTCGGCCGCAACGGTGATGGCAAGTCGAGTCTGCTGGGGATGCTCGCCGGCCTGATCGAGCCGCGGGGTGGCCGAGTGACCCGGAGAGGCGGCGTGCGTTTCGGCGTGTTGTCGCAGTCCGACGACCTCGACCCCACGGCGACGGTCAGCGGGTCGATCGTCGGCGACCGGCCGGAGCACGAGTGGGCCGGGGATGCCAAGGTCCGCGATGTGATCGGCGGACTCGTCGCCGACCTGCCGTGGGAGGCGAGGATCGGCGAGCTCAGTGGCGGTCAGCGTCGCAGGGTCGCGCTGGCCGCGCTGCTGATCGGCGAGTGGGATGTCATCGCTCTCGATGAGCCCACGAACCATCTCGACGTCGAGGGCATCGCCTGGCTTGCCGGCCACCTGCGGAACCGCTGGGCCAAGAACTCGGGCGGACTGCTGGTGGTGACGCATGACCGCTGGTTCCTCGATGAGGTCTCCACCGAGACGTGGGAAGTTCACGATCGGATCGTGGAGCCCTTCGAGGGCGGCTACGCCTCCTACGTTCTCCAGCGCGTCGAGCGGGACCGGATGAACGCCGCGACCGAGGCCAAGCGGCAGAACCTCATGCGCAAGGAGCTGGCCTGGCTGCGCCGTGGCGCGCCCGCTCGCACGTCCAAGCCGAAGTTCCGTATCGACGCGGCCAATCAGCTCATCGAGGACGTACCGCCCGTCCGCAACCCCATCGAGCTGCAACGGCTCGCCGTCGCCCGCCTGGGCAAGCAGGTGGTCGACCTGGAAGGCGCGGGCGTCCGGTACGGCGACCGCGAGGTGCTGCGCGAGGTGACCTGGCGGATCGCCCCCGGCGAACGGACCGGGATACTCGGAGCGAACGGGAGCGGGAAGTCGACGCTTCTCGGCTTGATCGCCGGGACCGTGGAGCCCACGTCGGGCCGGGTCAAGACGGGCAAGACCGTGCGGCTCGGGCTGCTGGACCAGCAGTTCTCCCAGCTCACGGACATCGGCGGCGACCGGGTGCGCGAGGTGCTGGCCCGCACCCAGACCACCTTCGCCATCGACGGCAAAGACCTGACCCCGGCGCAGCTCTTGGAGCGTCTCGGCTTTGCCCGCGAACACCTCTCGGCCCGCGTGGGAGAGCTGTCCGGCGGGCAGAAACGACGCCTGCAACTTCTGATGTTGCTGCTCAGCGAACCTAATCTCATCGCTCTCGATGAACCTGCGAACGATGTGGACGCGGACATGCTGGCCGCGATGGAGGACTTGCTGGACTCGTGGCCGGGAACGCTCATCGTCGTCTCGCACGACCGCTACATGCTGGAACGGGTCACCGACCAGCAGTACGCCATCCTCGACGGACACCTGCGGCACCTGCCCGGCGGAGTGGACGAATACCTGCGACTGCGGCGCGAACAACCGTCCCGCACGAGTAGTCCGGCCGCTCCGATGACCGGCGAGGCCGGTGAGGATACGTCCGGGCTCTCCGGCTCCGAGCGACGCTCCGCGCAAAAGGAAGTCGCCTCGATCGAGCGTCGTCTCGACAAGCTCCACGCCGAAGTGCAGACCCTGCACCAGCGCATGGCCGACCACGAGCAGAGCGACTACGAGGGTCTACAAAAGCTCGCAGACAGACTCCGAGCCGTCGAGGAAGAGACGGCCGAACTCGAAGAACGCTGGCTAGAACTCTCCGACCTGATCGCCTAGACAAGACTCCCGGCGTAGTCCTCCGGGATCACGGCCGCGTGCATGCTCTCGCGTCGTTGTCGCCGCTCCTGGCGGCGGACGCTGAGAAGCAGGATGAGGCTGACGGGTCCGATCCACAGGAACTTGAGGGCATTCCAGACGAACAGCAGGACCAGGAGGTTGAGCCATCCGGGGCCGCCGTGGCTGAGGATCGTGGTGCAGATCGCCGCGGCGTAGAAGTAGACGCCGGCGAGCAGCATGGCGGGGATGCCCCATTTCAGGCCGCGCCGGGTGCGGATCGCGTTGAGCAGCAGGTTGGTGGGTGCGTAGCGGAGCACGCCGTAGCCTTGTGCGCTCAGTGCTACTGATTGGCGGATCATTGCGGGCCTCTTTCCTCGTCATAGCGCGACGTGTTCCGTCGTGGAGGCGGCTATGAACCGAGTGCCCGCGAGGGGCCGTCCCGAAGGACCCGCGTAGTTTGCTGAACCTGCCTCGCTATCGAGTCTACGACTGACTCGTGACAGAGGGAACCCCGGCGGCAGTTGGGCGTGTACCTCGTCGGTGACCTTGGAGCGAGAGGACACCGAATCATGGCGACGTTGGCGGAGCAGGTGCAGGGTGAGCGGATGGCGCGGATCGCGCTGTCGATGATCGCCGAACCGAACGACCCGGCCACCGGCCTTGTCCTCGCACATCATGGCGGGGTCGAGACGCTGCGGCTGATCGAGTCCGACGACGAGTTGCCCGGCCTGGCCCGTGCTGACGCGCTGATGTGGCGCGAACGACTGGCCGCGCGGATCACGCCCGGCCTGCTGGATCAGGTAGCGCAGGCGGAGCGGCACGGTTTCGGCATGCTCATTCCCGCCGACAAGGAGTGGCCCGCCGGCCTCAACGACCTGGGCGACCGTGCCCCGTATTTGCTGTGGACGCGCGGTGCGACCTCGTTCCTGACGACGCCGCTGAGCGATCGAGCCACGATCACCGGCTCCCGTGCCTCAACCCAATACGGCGAGCACGTCACGGGCGAACTGGCGATGGGCCTGGCCGATGAGGAACGGGTCATCGTCGCCGGTGGCGCTTACGGGATCGAAGGGGCCGCGCACAAGAGCGCGCTGGCCGCGGGCGGTCAGACGATCGCTGTATTGGCAGGCGGGCTGGATCGTCCCTACCCGGCCGGGCACTCCGACCTGCTGGACCGGATCGGGGATGTCGGGCTGCTGGTAAGCGAGCTGCCGCCCGGCTCCGCGCCGACCAAGCACAGGTTCCTCGCCCGTAATCGCCTGTTGGCGGCACTGTCGGGTGCGACCGTGATCCCCGAGGCCGGTCCTCGGTCCGGGACGATGACCACAGTCATCGCCGCACGCGACCTCGGCCGGGGCGTCGGCGCCGTGCCTGGTCCGGTGACCAGCGTCGCGAGCGCCGGACCGAACGAACTCATCAAGCAAGGATTCGCCTCGCTCGTCACTCAGCCCAGCGACATGATCGACCTGCTCGACGCCGACCCGAGCCCAGGACGGGCCGCGACCCGTCCCGAGGTGGGACGCGAGTTCGGGCACCGGCGGTCGTCACCGGGCACGCCCGGACGCTCTCTCTGATCGTCTTCCGCGCGGCGTCACAAGCTCGGTGCGGGTCGAGCCGCGGCGGCTTGCCGCGCTGGTTCGGTCGCGTCCTCGACGGTGGCGGCGTGTGCACGGTTCAGGGCGGCGCGGGCGCGGATCGCGTCGATCTTCTGGCTGGTGCTCTCCGGCGCCGGGCCGAACGGAGTGCGATCGTCGGTGATGCCGTAGCGGTCGCGGTAGGCGGCGATGGTGCGGGCGGCGTGCCACCATGCCGCCCGCTGCTTCTTGTCCTTCGGCGCCTGGCCGAGGTTCGCCGTCCACGGTTCCTTCTCAGTGAGCGCGGTACGGAGGATGGCGTCGGCGCGGGCCTCGATCAACTCGCGGCGCTCGTCCAGTGCTTGCCGCATGTCGCCTGTCATCTGCCCGCCGGCGTGCGGGATGAGCCCGACGATCAGCCTCGGGGGCTTGCGGGTTCGGCCTGATCCGGCGGACCGGACGGTGGCGCGGGCCACGCGGGCGTGAAGGACGGAGGCGATGTCGTCGGCGTCGTCCAGGGCCCGCGCGGCGACCAGCTTGGGCAGCAGGGCGTCGAGATCGTGGTGGTTGGCTTCGGCGTGGCGCAGCTCGGCCGACAGGGCGCCGTAGGCGTCGGAAGTGAGCACGTCTTCGACCTGCTCGACAGTGAGGCCGGAGGTTTGCAGGAGGGTTGCCCAGCGGTCGTACTGAGCGGCTTGCGCGATGGTGTCGTACTCGGCGGCGAGTTGGGCGATCGAACCCCAGCGGTCTTGCTCGGCGGTGATCGTCTCGTGCGCCGACAGCTCCGCGCCGATGTGCTGCAACACTCCGTAGAGGATCGAGCGGGCGGTGACGTTCGGGTTGTCGCCCGGATGCGGCACCGCGTGTTCGGCGTCCTCGCGGTCGACGGCGACGTAGGCGTGGTTGCTGGTGGCGCCGCGGGTCATGGAGACGTAGAAGTTCTCCCGCGTCGTGGTGGCGGTGACGACCGCGTGCGCGGTGTCGGTGGTCACGCCCTGAGCGCGGTGCGCGGTGATCGCGTAGCCGAGGTCCAGGTGCTCGGCCACGTAGTCGGCCGGCAGGACGATCCCGCCGCCGAACCTGCGCCCGGCCGGGCGGATGCTGACCGACCCGTCCTCACGAACCCCGGTGACGATCCACCGCGAGCCGTTACGGACCCACGTTCGGCCGTTGCGGAGCCGCCGGTCGTTCTCGCGGGTGATGACCAGATCGCCCTCCGAGACCGCGGTGCCGTCGTGCAGGGCGAGTTCGCGGGTCGGGTTCACGGTGCCGTCGATGATCCGATCCGCCCGCGCTCTGGCGTTCAGCTCGGTGACGGTCGCGTGCGTCTCGGTCACGAGGATCGACGCCCGCCCAGCAGCAATATCGGTCCGCCACGCGCGGTAGGCGGCGTCGATCATCGCTTCCTCGTCGCCGCCGGTGATCCGGCCGTGCTCGATCAGCGTGTCGATCGCCTCCGTGCGGCCGTGGCGGAGCTGGAGCGAGGTGGTCCTCTCCCACTCGTGCGTGAAGCGGTGCAGATCGGTCAGCTCGGGGGCGTCGTCTCGGGCGTGCACGAGCATGGCGAAGCTCCCGCCTGCGCCGGGAGATTGGAGCTGGCCCCAGTCTCCGACCAGGAGGACTTTCGCGCCGGCATTCGCGGCTTCACGGGTGAGCCGATCCAGCGACATGGTGCCGGCCAGGCTCGCCTCGTCGATGATGACGAGCTGCCCGGCCGCGAACGTCGTCCCATACATGATGTGGTTCTGCCACCACTTCGCGGTGTTCTCCGTCGCAATGCCGAGGTCGTCGGCGAGGACCTGCGCCGCCACGGCCGAGGGCGCGAGCCCGATCACCGACCCGTTGCCGTGTTCCTTCTCCCACGCCCGCCGGAGCCCGTTCATAGCCGTGGTCTTCCCGGCTCCGGCTGGGCCTACCAGCACGTCCACGACCCGCCCGGAGACGGCGATAGCTGCCAGGGCTGCGGCCTGATCCTCGCCGAGCACCCGGCCGCGTGCGTCGGGCTTGCTGGCGATCTGCTCCATCGTCTCCAACGGCACGACCGGCCCGGTCGTGTCGTCGGCTCGGGCCAGGAGCCGGTCTTCGGCGGCCAGCAGGGCTTCGGATGAGAACAGGGTCGAGGCGTGCGGCCGGAACCGGGAGGTGCCGTCTGTACGACGGAACTGCAACGGGCTGGACGCCAGCTCCGGCGGGGTCAACCGCAGCGAAGCGTGCTCGGCGGCGTCGACTACGAGCCCGGTGATCGCCTCCCGGTCCTGCATGGTGGCGAACCGCCACCCCATCAACTGCCGGGATGCTTCGGCGTGGAGGTTCCAGCGGGTCCAGGTCGAACGCTTCTCACCGACCGCCTCCATCACGGTCTGCCCGACCTCACGCACCACGTCCAGCGGCACATCATCGGCACGCAACACCCGCGGCGCCCGCGCGTTCGTCGCGGTGAGGGCGCGAGCCCAGCCGTTCGCGTCCTTCCCGAGCACTCGGCTGGCGCGCTGCCGCCACTCGCGGGTGAGGTCGGCCAGCGACCGGACCTGCTTCTCCGGCCGGGTAGCGAGCGTCGCCTGTGCCCGGAGTTTCAGCACCGTCCGCGCCGAAGGCTGGCGCTCGTGCCTGGCGACGTACTCGGCGATCAGGCGATCCTTCTCGGCCTCGATGTGGCGGGAACGGGTGGAGAACTCAGTCACCAGCTCGTCGGGCACGCCCTCGATTTCCCATGCCGGGTTCCGGTCGCGGCCCCGCTCCCGCGCTTCCCATTCCACGCCGAGGACGCGGGTGAGCTGGTCGGCCAGAGCGGCGTTGTAGAGCTCGGAGACAGCGACCACGACCGAGTGCATCGGGCGGCCGGCGAGAGTCCGCCAACGGCCATCCTGCACGGTCAGGACCTTGTTGCTGATGACGACGTGCGTGTGCAACTGCGGGTCGCCCGCGCGGCTGTCGTAGTGATCGAACGCCGCCGCCACCACGCCCGCGACATCCACATGCGCAACCGCGCCGTCCGGGCCGGTTGCACCGACACGGGTCGTCGCAACCTCTCGTTCGAGGAACGCAACCAGCTCTGCAACTGCCGCATGGTGGGCATCCGCGATCAAGGCTTGGGTGCCCGCGTCCGCAACCGCCCAGATCGTAGAGACCGACTTCGGCACGGAGAAGGTGAAGTCATAGCCCGCCACGGCGCGGCGGGTGCCGCGCTCGGCCTCCTCCGCCTCGATCGCGGCTACTTCCTGCGCCCGAGCGGCCGGCCCCAGCTCGGGATCGAGGGCGTCCACGCGCTGCGTGATCCGCTCCGCGACCGACGCGAACTGCTGGTAGGTGCGGCCCAGCGGATCGCCTGTGATCGGGTCGTGGCCCATCCCGATCAAAAGCGCGAGCTGAGCTTCTGAGACCTGGGCTCCCTCGACCAGCTCGCCATGCCCGAGCCGGCCAAGTCCCGAGCCCATCCAGAAGCCGGGCGGCGTTCCTGCCTCCGCGTAGTACCGGGTCAGCGGCGTGGACAGCGAGCGATCGCCATCGCCGGCGGCGATGGATTTCAGCAGGTACTTGTACCCATCGCCCGCGCTCATCACGCGCATCGAAACCGTCACCTCGGCTGCTCCTTCCGGCCGCGCTCGGAGAGCAGGTGAGCCCGCGAGCCCGGCCGCATCAGATGCGACCTTGGGACCGCTCGCGCCTCGTCTGAAAGACGTGTGACGGCCTGATGACCGAGGGAGGGCGAGGGCAGACGGGTGCGGAGTCGTGGCACCGATGAGAGCGCGAGGGGGTGCGCATGGACGCGGTTCGTGGGATCGCATCACAGAAGTTTTCGGCGACCGATCACAAGGTTGTGCACCTGGCTGCTGACCAGCCCGGTAGCGACTGCCTCATGGAATCCAGCCGGGGATCACCCGTCAGCCGGAGCCCTCATGCACGACCCCAGCGATCAGGACCGCCCCTTGAGGGTCGGCTCCTTGTTCAGCGGATACGGCGGACTCGACCTCGCCGTCGAACACGCGCTAGGAGCTGAGACGATCTGGTTCTCCGAGAACAACGAACACGTCTCGCGCATCTTCGCCCACCACTGGCCCGACGCCCCCAACCTGGGCGACATCACCACCATCGACTGGCGTGACGTGCCCCCGGTCGACGTGCTCTGCGGAGGCTTTCCGTGCCAAGACGTTTCCACCGTGGGCAAGCGGGCCGGCCTCGCACCCGGCACCCGTTCTGGCCTCTGGTCGCACATGGCTGCTGCGATCAACGCCCTGCAACCTCGGCTCGTGGTCATCGAGAACGTGCGGGGTCTGTTGTCTTCGCCAGCCGTCCGCGCCCCCTTTGAAGGAGAGAGCAATGAACCGCGCAACCCCGATCCTGCAACCTCCGGCGATGCAACCCTTCGCCATCTGGAACGCGACCTGTGGGGTGTGGGAGACAGCGCAGCTCGACCTCTCCGGGCGGCCGGCGCCGTACTCGGCGATCTGGCCAACCTGCGGTATGACGCGCGATGGATCGGCCTTCCAGCGTCCCTTGTCGGCGCTCCTCATCCCAGGCTTCGCATCTTCATCACTGCCCACCGACAAGGCGCTGTTCAGGACACCGCTCGCCACAGACTCGACCCGAGGTGGCGAATCGCTCGAACAGGTACGGGCGAGGCGAGGGACGATCGCACTCTCGCATCAGATCATCGACCTGGCTCTCAACGGGCCGGCTGGCTCGCAGGGCAAGAGCAGCGAGTCGGAGACGCTGTGGTCCCTGATCGAGGACATTTTCGCCGCTGGGGACGCTACGCTTACGCCATCGCCCGGTGGGAGCACATCACTGGACGACCAGCACCGGCGCCCGCGCTATTGAGCGAGGACGCTGGTCCGCGCCCATCACCCGCATTTGTCGAATGGCTTATGGGCCTGCCTGCCGATTGGGTTACCCGTCCCTCTCTCAACCTCACCAGGAACCAGCAGACTGCTGCTCTCGGCAACGGCGTCTTGCCGCTGCAAGCTGGTGTTGCGCTGCGCCCCTTCGCCGGCTGAGTTCAAGCCAGCGTCAAGGGCTTGAGCCCAAGAGACGGCCGATGACGTCGGCGATAGCGTCTTCGCTGGGAGGTGAGCCATGAACCAAGGTGTGGACCATCGCACCATCGCCGTATACAGCGATGGCACGAGCGATCTCAAGTTCGACGTAATCTGCCAGTACGGACACCAGGCCGTCGAACCAGCGCGAGGCCAACGGGCGCAGGGCGGGATTCCCAGTGCCGACCACATAGAACGCGACATCTGAGCGCACTCTGGCCGGATCGCTCAAGTACCCATAGAAGACTTGCGCCAGCGTTCGTTGCCAATCGCTCGACTCCGCCAACTCGTGAGCCACCACCTGTAGACCGTCATCCAAGACGTTCGCGATGTGCTCCAGCGCCTCGACCTTCAGGTCGTCAAGCGAGGCGAAGTAGTGCGTCGTAGAGCCCAGCGGCACCTGAGCGCGTGCCGCGATCTTGCGATGGGTGAGGCCAACGATCCCCGACTCCGCGATGAGGTCTGCGGCTGCCTCGACGATGGCTCTCTTGCGCCCCTCAGGGTCCCGACGTGCTCTCACCCGCTCCTCCTTCTGTACTAAAGTACATGTACCTTAGTACACAACGAGGCACGCGGTGATCGCCGCGTGCCCTGCCACCGGGCGAACCTCAAGCCGCTCAGGTACAAGAAAGGGCACCACTTCATGCCACGTCTCACGCTGCTGGTCGGCGGCCTCCTGGTCGCCACTGGTCTGGTCGCCTACGTGGCGACAGACGGCACCAGCCTGACCTCATTGATTCCATCCGCGATCGGCGTGCTGCTCGGCATCGCCGGAGCAGTCGCGCTCAAACCTCCTGCGCAGAAGCACGCGATCCACGGCGCTCTCGTGATCGCACTGCTCGGAGTCGCGGGATCGCTTGCGAACGTGGTCAAGTTCGGTCAACTGATCGATGGAACTGCCGAGCGCCCGGCGGCGGTTCTCGTGAGCACGATCATGTTCCTGGTCTTGCTGGTCTATCTGGCCTTCGGCGTCAGGTCGTTCGTTGCCGCTCGTAGAAGTCGGGGTCGTCTCTCCTCCTCTGAGGCTAATGGATCACGCTCATGATGGATGCTCTGCGCGATGCGATGTTGATACTGCATTTCGTGGGCCTGGCCGCTTTGCTCGGCGGGGTAGCCGTGCAGCTCGTCAGCAGACGTCAAGCCAACCCCGTCGGGAAGGGCAACGTGGCGCTGGCTCATAGTGTTCCAGCGCTGAGCAAGGTGATCGTGTATGGCACTTTGATCCAACTGGTCACCGGCTTTGCGCTCACCGGCATCGCTGACTACAACGGCGACGCCAATCACGCCAAGGTCGCCGTCAAGACAATCGTGCTTGTCGTGATCGCGGTCATTGTGTTCCTCTACCGCCGACGAGACCGCCTTCCCGCCTGGGTGCTTCCCAGCATCGCAACGCTGACCCTCGCCAACATCGCCATTGCGGTCGTCTGGTGATGATGTCGTGGGCGCGGCTGCGCGCCGCTAACCACCGAGAGGCCGCATGATCGGCGGAGCATCGGCTGACTGGGTATTCGACCATCCCGAGGCCCGCGCTGAGGTGTTCGCACCAGTCCATAGCGACAGTCCATGAGTTCAGCGCTTCTGTTATCGCTTGCCGGTTTGGCGGTGCTCGACTCAGCAAACACCTCGACGCTCACAATGGTTGTGGTCATCCTGTTCGCAGCCCGCCGACCTGCTGCGACGGGGTGGGCGTACGCGGTCGGTGCGATCGTGATGTTCTTCGCGATCGCAGTTGGGCTGTACCTGGGTGCATCGGCCGCTAGTGATGTGGTGGCTGAATTCGGGCTGTGGGCGCGTCGGGTGATCTTCACGATGATGACCGTCGTACTGATGTGGTTCGGCATCCGGCGGCTGCGCAGCCGAGAACGGCGCGGATTGCCGAAACTGCCAACCTGGGTGAATCCGATGACCGGCACGCTCCTTGGCGCGCTCGCCACGATCGGCGACCTGCCTAACGCCTTCCCCCTGTTCCTCGCGATCGACCGGCTCATCGATGCGGCTATTCCCACCGATACGAGCATCTTGTTGCTCATCGGATACACAGCCATCTACGCCCTGCCCACGCTCGTGCTGTTGGTCGTCGGGCTGACCTTCCGTGAGCGCGTGATCGCCTGGCTAGAGCGGGTGCTGCGACGCTTCACGACCGGCACCAGCAAGGCCAGTTGGAGGATTGCATCGTTGTTCTTCGTCGGTGCCATCGCCAGCGCCACCATAGTGATGCTCCAACACTGATGGAGCCCAGTGGCAGGCCAGGAGAGCGCTCACCGGACCACGACAGCGCCGCCGATGAACGAGGCTGACCCCGCTCAGGACTCGACCTACCATACATATGGTAGGTACACTGGGATGGTGACTACTAAGCGAGAGATTCTTGACGCGGCGATCGCCGTGCTGAGTCGCGGCGAGCCGCTGACCATCGATGCCGTGGCTCGGGAGTGCGGGCTGACGAAGCCGGGCGTGGTCCATCACTTCGCCACCAAGGAAGTCCTGACCACCGCAGTAGTGGATCGGATCATCGAACGCTGGGAGGGCGAGATGCGTGCCCGAACCCCGGACGACGGCGGCGATCCGATCGGGCGGCTGCGGGCATATGTCGACTTCGCGCTGACGGGAGAGTTCGACCAAAGCGATCTGGCCCTGCCTAGCAGACGTGCGACTGCGAGACGAGCTGAGCCGCCGATGGATAGAGCGTCTGGACCCGTGGTTCGGGACAGGCGTCGACGGCGACTTGGAGCGTCGAGCCAGGTTGCGGGCGGCTCGTCTGCTCGCGGACGGGACGTGGTTCAACGCACCCCTCGATATGCCGACGATGAGCGACGAGGAACGCAGCGCAGTCCACCGATTGGTCCTGCGGATGCTGGCTGAAATTGATGAGGGAGATAAGTGATGACGAAGCGACCGATGGCGAAGGGCTGGCTGCTCTTGGCCGGTGCGATTCTGTCAGAGGTTACCGGTTCGCTCTCGTTGAAGGGCGCGCTGGATCACCCGGCGTTGTATGTGCTGGTCGTGGTCGGGTTCATCAGTACGTTCACGTTCCTGGCCGCTGTGCTACGGACGGGCATGGCGCTCGGCGTTGCCTACGGGATTTGGGGAGCGTCGGGTGTCGCGTTGACTGCGATCATGTCGCTGGTCATCTACGGAGAGCCCATCACCTTGATGATGGGGCTCGGGATCGTGGTTGTCATCGCTGGGGTGCTCTGTGTTGAGCTGGGCGCGCAGGCCGCGCACAACCAGCGCGAGCAGAAGGCCGAGGCCGCCTGATGATGCTTCTGTTCCTGATCGGCGCGATCGTCTGCGAAGTTACCGCCACTCTCTCGCTCAAGGCTGCGGTGACGAAAAAGCGCTGGTACATCGGCGTAGGTATCGGCTACTTGCTCGCGTTCGTCTTGCTCACTCTCACGCTCGACGCTGGAATGGCGCTGGGCGTCGCGTACGGGATTTGGGCAGCGTGCGGAGTGGCACTCACCGCGATATTCAGCAAGTTGCTGTTCAAGGAGCCGTTCACCTGGCTGATGAGCATCGGCATCATCCTCATTATCGGCGGTGTTTTGCTCATCGAACTTGGCGCAGCGCATTAGCCTGCCGCAGCTCAGGTAGTTTTCGCGGGGATCTGGTGCGGAGATGCCCTCTGAGACTGGTTCCCCACTTACGGACCTGCCTGGTGCTTGGCAGCCCATTGAGGACCAGCCGCTCCTGGCTCGGACCCGATCTATCCATAAGCCCGTGGGGCCGGTTGCCTACGATTGCGTGAAGGTGATCGTCGTCCGGGATGGCTCCGCGATCCTGCTCAGCGAGTTCGGAAAGCGACTCGTGAAACCCGGCGACGTGATTCTGCTCGCGGCAAACACGTTGTGCGGGAGTAGACCCGAGGGCAATATCACGGTAACGACGATCTACGCGGACACCGACTATGTGATCGACCAGGTGTTTTGGCAATACGTTGGAGTCCTGCAGGATCGGCTCGAAGCACAGGATTTCGCTGCGACGATCTACACCGAACCGGCCCAGATTCTTCGTCTCGGAGAGGATCGTGCAGGGATGCTGATGCCCTGGCTCGATGAACTCGTCGCGTTGAGCGTGGAGAACCGACCCGTGCAGAACTTCTACCGTATGCAGGCGCTCTGGTTCTCGATCACGCACGTCGTCGCACCGTTCATCAAGACCTCACCCGTGCGCACGTCGCTGACGCAACGGGCGCGGGCTTGGCCGACACAACCAAGACATCGCCGCTTTGCGCCACTGCGCCAGGAGGCACGGAAGGCCGCTGAGCTGCTTCGGGCCGACCTAGTACGGCGCTGGTCGGTCACTGAGCTAGCTGACGAGCTGCATCTGTCGAAGTCGCAGGTAGGCCGGGTGTTCGTGGAGGCGTTCGGGAAGTCGCCGATCGCGTATCTGACGATGCTGCGTGTCGAGCGCATGGCAGGTCTCTTGCGCACGACAGACGCACCGATCGCCGTGATTGCTCGCGAAGTTGGTTGGCGCGATCCTGATTTTGCAGCTCGTCAGTTCCGGCGTTGCGTGGGCACTACCCCCAGCGGCTACAGGGCATTGAGCCGCGTACAGGCCTCACCCGCGACCGGGTGATACGCGCAACTGTCCCGGTGATAGCCGCAGGATCAGCGCTCCCAGGCTCCTCGACCTGCTCTGAGCCGGTAGTCCGGTAGAGACTCGTCGGGTTCATCGCGGAGCCTGGCGGTCCGAAACATCGTTCCGTCGTCCGTCTCGTCTTCCTGATCCTCCCGGCGTACCTCGCGGTCGCACGGTCACTCCCTTTCGGAGTGCCCCTGGCGGAGGGAGGTCAGACGATGGCTGCGAACGAGGACAAGCATGCGGCGCGGCAAGCGACGCTCGACGTGCTGGAAGAGCGCATTGTGCGCTCGGTCGAGAAACTGGTGTCGGGCGCTGACTGGCGGCGGGCGATCGAGTTCGCCGCGAGGTTCCGTACCCGCTCGTTCAACAACACGCTGTTGATCTGGGCGCAGCACCTGGAAGCCTACGAACAGGGGCGGGTCCCGACGCCGACGCCGACCTGGGTGGCGGGGTTCAACGACTGGCGGAAGATGGGCCGCTGGCCGGAGAAGGACGGTGGCTACCGGATTCGCGGTCCGGTCAAGGCGAGGTTCGCATCAGCGACCCCACGCGATCCGGCATCGTGGCGGCGGCTGGGAAAGCAGGAGAAGCCGCGACCTGGCGAGGTCGTTCGCCGCCGGATCGTCAGCGTCGTGCCGGCCTACGTGTGGGACGTGTCCAGGACGCACGGAGACCCGCTTCCCGAGCTGCCACGTCCGAAGCTGCTGGAAGGCGAAGCCCCCGCTGGGCTGTGGGAGGGCCTGACCGAGCAGGCGGAGTCGCTGGGGTTCGAAGTGCTGCGGATGCCGCGCGAGAACATCGCTCATCACGCGAATGGCTGCACGGACTTCGAGACCCGGCAGGTGATGGTCAGCGCGGACATGGACCCGGCCGCGCAAGTCAAGACTCTCGCGCACGAGCTGGCGCACGTCCGGCTGGATGGCCCGAACCAGCAGGACGATGCGCGTCAGCATCGCGGGATCAGCGAGGTGCGGGCCGAGTCGGTTGCGCTGATGATCGCCGCCGCGCACGGCATGGACACCAGCGACTATACGATCCCGTATGTCGCCGGATGGGCGGCCAACGTGGACGGGAAAGACCCGGTGGCGGTGGTCCGTGCCACGGGCGAGCAGGTGCGCAGCACCGCCTTCGACATCCTCAACAAGCTCGACACCGCTCAGCTCGGCAACGGCAACCCGCTGTTCTTGCGGACCGCCGGGCCGGAGCACACGCCGCAGGCTCAGGAGGCACCCCAGCGGGCGGCGCACCGGGTGGAGCCGCTGCCGGAACGGGAAACACCCGCCGCCGCGCCGGTCAGCTCGGGACGGGGGCTGTGATGGTCGCCGCCTCGACGGTTGCCGCTGTGTTCGGCCGGCTCGACGGGGTGCCGCTGCCGGTCGCGGCGCGTGAGCTGGCGCAGGCAGGAGCGCCGGTGTTTCCTTGCGCGCCGGGCGGGAAGCGCCCGATCCCGGAGCGCGGGTTCCACGAGGCCAGCAGCGACCCGGACCGTGTTGAGGATTGGTGGCGGTCACGGCCGACCGCGAACATCGGCATCCCGACCGGCGCTGTCTCGGGGCTGGTCGTGATCGACGTGGACGTGCACGGTGTCAATGGGTACGCGGCTTATGCGCGGGCGGCGCGGGCCGGGCTGGTCCCGGAGCCGTTGGCCGTCGTGCGCACGCCCACGGGCGGCCAGCACGCCTACTTCCCGGCGGACCCGACCCGTGAGCAGCGGTCCTGGCAGGCCGGGAAGGTCGGGATCGACTGCCGCGGTGATGGCGGCTACATCATCGCCCCGCCGTCGGTCCTGTGGCTCGACGGCGTGCGCGCGCCGTACCGGATCGAGCAGGTCGCGGCTGGCGCCACCGGGCCGATAGACGCGGGTCGGCTGCGGGACTTCCTCGATCCTCGGCCCGCACCGCAGCCACGCACAGGGCGGCCGATTCGCGGCGAGGACGCGGAGCGGCTGGCGACCTGGCTGGGCCGGCAGGCCACCGACCGCAACCTCAAACTGTTCTGGGCCTCCTGCCGCTTGGCCGAGGGCGGGGTGCCGCTCACAGATGCCCTGGACGCGATGGTGACGGCCGCGCAGTCCGACTTCGGGGAGCGGGAGATCACCCGCACCGTCTACAGCGCCTACCGCAGCGTCGGCGCCGGAGCCCGGCAGGATCGCCCCGCCGCCTCGCTGAGTCCTCCCGCCGGCGCGTTCGCCCGCCGGAGCCCGCAGCAGCGCGAGCCCGTATCGAGGGGCTTGCCATGAAGGAGCTACGCAGCCGCCGGTGGGCGGTCATCACCTCGGTCGCCGGGACGGTGTTCATCGCCGCCGGCGCGTTCTGGCTGTCCTTCACCTCCTTGGCCGACCTCGCCCGCAGGTCCGGGATCGGCGCGGATCAGGCATGGGCATGGCCCCTGATCGTCGATGGCGTGATCGTGGTGTCCACGGTCGCCGTCGTCGCGCTCGCTGGCGAGCGTGCGGCATGGTATCCGTGGGCGCTGCTCATTGGAGGTGCGGCGGTCTCGGTGACGGCGAACAGCCTGCATGCGGTCGTCGCGGCAGATGCCGACGTTCCCGGACCGCTTGCCGCCGCGGTCGCCGCGGTGCCGCCGGTCGTGCTGCTGGCGATCACCCATCTGACCGTCGTCCTGACCCGCGCCAGCACACGCCCCGCCGATTTGCGACAGGCGGTCGAGCCGATCCCCGCTCTGCCACAGGGCGAGGCGGCGTCCCTCGACCTGCCCCCTATGACGGCAGGCACCCTCGACGCGGGAACGGTGGACGGGGCGGATCGCCGGGCGGTCGCGGCAGAGCTGCGAGAGCAGGACTGGTCGAACAAGGCCATCGCCCGGCACCTGGGCGTGCATCCCTCGACGGTCGGGCGCTGGCTGCCTCGTGCTCACCAGTCCGATGAGGCGGACCCGTCCGGGTCGCAGCCCGAGATGGAAGGAGCCCAGCGATGAACGACGAGGACCGGATGCGAGAGCAGCACCGCGAGCCCGAGCAGCCTGCGAAGGGACAGAAGGACCCCGACCCGGCCGAGGCTGCGGAGGCGGTGGGGACGCCGGATGCGGTCAAGGAAGCCGAGTCCCGCAAGGCCGCGAAGGAGAAGCTGGCGCGCGTAAGGGGGCGGGGCGTGGATTGGGTGCGCCCGACCGATCTTCTCGCTCAGGGCGGCGGGGCGTTGTCCCGCCGCGGCATCGACTTCACGACCCGCGTGAACCGGCGCGTCCGTGCCCCGATCGAGAAGGGTGCGCGCTGGGTTGCCGACCGCGCCAAGCGGCTGCCGCCCCTGAGCGCCTTCGGTCGCCGTGGCGGCACCGAGCAGGGACCGCGCCGCTCCGGGGTCGGGATGAGGTAGCCGGGTGGTGATGGGTCGTGGACGCCTGGTTGGTCGAGGCAGAACCCGCAGTCGCCTGCGGGTGCACCTGCCCGCCAGGAGGTGCCTAGACCATGACCAACAACATCCGCACCGCAAGCGAGGCCGGCGGCTCGCCGTTTGAGGACTACCGCAGCAGCGAGGGGCTGCGTGCCGTCCTGAAACGGCTCCACGCCGCCGGCCGCGGCGCATGGGAGCACGACCCTGTGGCAGCGGAGCTGATGGCGTTCGCCGCCGAGAAGTACGCGGCTCTCGCGCACAAGCACCACCTCGACCCGTGGGAGGCTGCCTCTGCGGCGTTCGACGTGATGCGCACCAAGACCGCCCGCACCGCGGACGATCCGTGGGCAGTGGTCACGCACGCGGTACGGATCACCTGCATCGCCGAGGAACGCGGCCAAGGGCTGCTGTGCTCGACGCACCAGGCGCGCCGGCCCCGCTACTCGGTGTTCCACGATCCCGAACGGCTTTCCGACCGTGAGAACGTCCTGTCGGACTATCACCCCGCGTTCCAGATCAAGGACGCTCATGACCGCGACGACGACACTCCGGATCAGGTGCCGGCCGAGCCGGCGGCAATGTCGGCTTCGTCGGCGGTCGAGGACGCGATCACGCTGCTGGTGCTGCTGGCCTGGCCCGAAGGCACGGCACGCTCGGCGGTGGAGCACGTCTGCGTCGCGCTGACTCGTGTCGGGAACCGGCACACCGCCTATGAGACGCTGCGACGCGACAAGCACGCCAGGGCTCTGGTCGACTTGCCCAGCCGGTCGTGGGCGGTGCTGCTGCGCGCCTTGCTCGGTTGCCCGGACCCGGCGCTCGCGGCTACCGGCGCCGGGCGGGGCGTGCTGTTGCGGCTGCTGATCGGCGAGACGCTGCCGGTGCTGCTCCGGGACGACGACCTCGTGCTTACCCTCTCGCTGGCCGCGCCGGGCACGAACAAGCCCAGCGGCAAGAAGTCGCGGGGTGCGGGATGAGCGCACCTGCCGGGCACATCGAGCTGGAGCGGGCGGTGGACTCCATCACGGTCGGCCATCGGCACCGCACGGACCTGGGCGACCTCGACGCTCTGGCCGCGTCGATCGAGCGCGATGGCCTGTTGCAGCCGCCGACGATCACCCCGGATGGGGTACTGGTGTGCGGGGCGCGCCGGCTGGCGGCGATCAAGAAGCTCGGCTGGCGCCGCGTCAGCGTGTGGGTGCGCTCCGGTATCTCGGACCGGCTCGGGTATCTGCTGGCCGAGCAGGACGACAACCAGCTCCACAAGCCGCTCACCCCGATCGAGGCCGAGGCGCTGTACCGGGAAATCAAGGAACTCATGGCCGAGGACGCCGCCCGCCGCAAGGCCAAGACCCAGTTCCAAGACGGCCACGAACCGGGAAAGCATGGTCCCGCCGATTCAGCGGGACCATCGGACTCCCACCAGCTCGGGGATGCTCGCGCGCAGGCGGCACGGATGGTGACCGGCTCCGCGTCCTACAGCCGGCTGGAACAGGTCGGGCACCTGCGACGACTGGCCGACGACCCGACCGTCTCCGAGCCTGTGCGTGCCCAGGCGCGAGACGGGCTGGCGCAGATCGAGGCCGGCGCGCCAGTCAACCCGATCTTCCAACGCCTCCGAGACGCCCAAGGCGAGGCCGACAGCGAGCGGGACCGGCGATTGCACGAGCTGGCCGACGAAGCCCTCGCCCGCGTGCACGCCGCCAAGACCAGCAAGGCCGCGAAGCCGGCCACGCCGAAGCGCCGCCCGGTCATTGCCGATGAGGGGCCGGCCCGGTATCCGGTGCGGGCGTTCGTGCTGACCTGGGGCGACCTGGAAGCGTGGTGGACCCACTACGACGTGGACGAGCTGGCCGTCGAACTCACCGCCGAGCAGGCCGAGGCGTTCTTCGCCACGGTCGAGGGCACCACCGAGTTCGCCGACCGACTCCGCATCGCCCGCACAGAACCCCGATCAGACCGGCCGCTGCTGCGCGCGCTCTGAGCCACCCGCCCCCGCCAGTCGCCCGCGGGTTCACCTCCGGGCATGAAGACGAATCCCGCCTCCTGGTCCCGTGGCCGCCTGATCGCCGTGATCGCCGCCGGCCTCGTCCTGCTCATCCTGATCGGCGTCGGCGTGTACGGGCTCATCACCGGCCCGCGCCAGCCGAGCGACCCGAACCCTGCTCCCGCCCCCACCGTCACCGCGCCAGGCGAGTCCGAGCCGAGCAGACCGGGGCCGCCGCGGGTGGTGCCCTCGAACGACCCGGACGAGTTCGCCCGCAACGTCGCCGAGGCGCTGTTCGCCTGGGACACCGGCTCCGGTCTGATGCCGCTGGACTACTCCGCCTCGATCTTGGAGGTCGGGGACCCGTCCGGTCACGAGCAGGCCGGCCTCGCCTCCGACGTCGCCGGCTATCTGCCGACCCGTGAGGCGTGGATCGAGCTGCGCAAGTACGCCGCGACTCAGCACCTCACCATCGAGTCCTCCTTCGTGCCCGAGGCGTGGAGGCAGGCGGTCGAGCAGGCCCAGCCCGGCCAGCTCCCGCCCGGTGCCACCGCGGTCACGATCGAGGGCACCCGGCACCGCGAGGGCGTCTGGAACGGCGAGCCCGTGACCTCCGAGCACGCGGTGTCCTTCACCGTGTTCCTGGCCTGCCCGCCCCCGGCACCGGAGTTCCGCTCCGGCCTGTGTCATGTGCTGCGCCTGTCGCAGCTCGACAACCCGCTCCGGTGAGCCGGGAGGGGTTGTCGTGGTCAAGAAGCTGCTCATCCTCGGGCTCGCCTTCGTGCTGTTCGGCCCCGCCTGCGTCCTGCTGGCGATCGGCGTGCTGATGAACCCCGCCGCCGCCAACTGCGCCGTCCCCGGCGGCAGCGTCACCGTGGGGACCGTCCCCGATTCGCTGACGGTCACCACCGCGGACGGCACCACGTTCACGCTGAACAAGACCCAGCTCACGCACGCGGCCACGATCATCACGATCGGAGGCGGGATCGAGGGTGTCGGCCGCCCCGGAATCAAGATCGCGCTGATGGCCGCGCTCACCGAGAGCACCCTGCGGATGCTGGCGAACACGGGCGCCTATCCCGAGAGCGGTGACTACCCGAACGACGGCAACGGGTCGGATCACGACAGCCTGGGTCTGTTCCAGATGAGGCCCGCCGCCGGCTGGGGAACCGTCGCGGAGTTGATGGACCCGCAGTACCAGGCGCGGGCGTTCTTCGGCGGGCCGACTGGCCCGAACTACCCTTCGCCGCGGGGTCTGCTGGACATTCCGGGTTGGCAGCAGATGGACCCCGGCGAGGCCGCGCAAGCCGTCGAAGTGTCGGCGTTCCCGGATCGCTACCGCAACTACGAGCCGGTCGCAGAATCCGTCCTCGATGCCCTCACCGGCGCACCCGGCGGCAGCGGCGAGGCCGGGCCAGCAAGCGTCGCGCTGGTCGCGGGGCCGGTGGCCGAGTCCTCGCGGGTGGTGTTCCCGCTGCCCGAGGGCACCTGGGTGATGACCTCGCCGTTCGGGCCGCGCATCCACCCGATCACCGGCGAGCCGTCGTTCCACACCGGCACCGACTTCGCCGCCCCGGATGGCACGCCGATCCTCGCCGCCGCGGACGGCACCGTGACCGTAGCGGAGTTCAGTGGCGGCTACGGCGGGCTGATCGTGATCGAGCATCAGATCGACGGTGCCACGGTGGCGACGGCCTACGCCCATATGTGGGAGCACGGCATCCACGTCTCGCCCGGTGACCGAGTGGTCGCCGGGCAGCACATCGGCGAAGTCGGCAGCTCTGGCAACTCGACGGGGCCGCATCTGCACTTCGAGGTCCGGCCCGGCGGCACAGTTGGCGAGGCCGTCGACGCCGCGAAGTGGCTTAACGACCACAACGCGGCCGACCTGCCCGAAGCCACGGCCGGCAGCCCGAACGAGTGCGGCTCCGGCGGCACGGCAGGCGAGCCCGCGCCGTTGGACGGCGACCCAGACCAGATGGTCGATGACCCCACCAGCGATGGGCAGATCACCGCGCGGATGGCGCACCTCATGGCTCAGGCTCGCGCCGCGTTCCCCGACACGTCCTGGGCCTGCTACTCGCCCCGGCCCGGCACGACATCGGAACACCCGCTGGGGCGAGCGTGTGACATCACGTTCGGCAACGCGATCGGTCACTACCCGACGCCGGCGCAACTCGAGGACGGGTGGCGGGTGACGAACTGGATGAAGGACCACGCCGAGACCTTGGGCGTGGAGTACCTGATCTGGCAAGGCACGATCTGGTCCCTGGCCCGCGACGCCGAAGGCTGGCGCCCCTACAACGGCGGCGGGATGCACGACCCCGGCGATGTCACGGGCGGCCACTACGACCACCTGCACGTCACCGTCAAGGCCGGTCAGTGATGGGCGTCTTCCCCGACTTCGACGGCCTCGGCGGGATCGGTGACCTGAAACAGGTCATCGGAGCCCTGCTGACGATCGTGCTCATCGTCGCGGTGCTCATGGTCATCGTCTCCGCGATCTGCTGGGCGCTGGGCGCCTCGCACGGCAACCACTCCCTGGCCTCCAAGGGCCGAGTCGGGGTGCTCGTCGGCGTCGGTGCCGCCGCCCTCGCCGGTGCCGGCGTCGCGTGGGTGAACTGGCTCATCGCCCTCGGTAACCAGCTCTGACCCCTTCCGCCTCTCGTCCACAGGCCCGCTCTCGGCACCGGGAGCGGGTCTTTCTCGTGCCTGCGCTCGCCAGACGCTCCCTGGTTCACCTCGCCGCCACAAGCCATCCGCTCAGCGAGGGAGTAACCGCCGTGATCGACATCGACCCCAACAGCTCAGGACTGCCCGGCATCGAACAGCTCCGCACCATCGTCGGCGCCGTGATGACGGTCGGCCTCATCCTCTCCGTCCTGGCGCTGATCGTCAGCGCGATCGTCTGGGCCTACGGCGCCAACAGCTCGAACCCCCACCTGTCCGGTAGGGGGAAGCTGGGCGTCCTCATCTCCTGCGGGGCCGCGGTGATCTGCGGCGCGGCCGTGACGCTCGTGAACTTCTTCTGGAACGTCGGCCAGGGCGTCTGAGCCGGCCCGTTACACAGCAGGAGATTCGTGATGGGTGTCTGCGACGTTCCCGTGATTTCGACCGTCTGCGACGTGGCCGGCGAGGCCGCCGCGACGGTCGTGGCGGCCCCGTTCGACTGGCTCGCGCAGGCGATGGGCGGCGCGGCCGGGTGGCTGATCGAGGCGATGTGGTCGGTGTTCGACACGACCACGCTGGTCGATGTTCAGACGGAGGGGTTCACCAGCGTCTACAACCTGATCTTCGGCATCGGGGTCTTCCTCGTCCTGATCTTCTTCTGCCTCCAACTCATCACCGGGCTGATACGCCGAGACCCGACCGCGCTGTCCAGAGCCGCGCTCGGCGCGGCGAAATCGGTGTTGGGCGCGTTCGTGGTCGTCACGCTGACCGCGCTCGCGCTGGAAATCGTGGACCAGCTCTGCATCGGCATCATCCAGGCGTCCGGCGAGACCACCGGGACGATGGGCGACAAGATCATCCTGCTCGCGGCCGGGCTGGCCGGCATCAACATCAGCGCGCCCGGCGTCGGGGCGATCGTCACGATCTTCCTGGCCGGGCTGATGATCGCCGCCGTCGCGATCGTCTGGTTCTCGCTCCTGATCCGCAAGGCCCTGCTGCTGGTCGGCGTCGTCCTCGCTCCTATCGCGTTCGCCGGAGCCTCCTGGGACGCCACCAAAGGATGGATCGGGAAATGGGCGGCGTTCGTGATCGCCCTCATCGTCAGCAAGCTCGTGCTCGTCGTCATCTTCCTGCTGGCGATCACGCAGATCGCCACCCCGATCGAGCTGGACATCGCCGCGGTCACCGAGCCGATCACCGGCATCGTCCTGATGGGCATCGCGGCGTTCGCGCCCTACATGGTCTACCGCTTCGTGTCCTTCCTCGGCTTCGACCTCTACCAGCAGATGGGCACCGAGCAGGAGGCCAAGAACGCGCTCAACCGCCCGCTCCCGATCCCGTCCAAGTCCCAGGGCGGCGGCGAGCCCAAGAAGGTGCTAGATGACCCCAAGGGCGGTGGCGGGTCCGGCGGCGGATCGGGCGGAACACCACCCCCCAAGGCTCCCGCACCGGCTGCCGGAGGTGGCGGAGGCGCTGGCGCAGCGGGAGCAGGAGCCGGCGGCGGTGCCGGTGCTGGCGCGGGGGCCGGTGCTGCGGCAGGTCCCGCCGCTGCGGTGGTCGTCGGGGCGCAAGTCGTCAAAGGCGCGGCCGAGGCCGGACCGAAGGCAGGCAAGGCCGTCGCCGGTCAGGCAGAGACCGCCGCAGGCGCCGCCGACGAGGCCGGCACCGCACCGTCGAAGACGCCGCCACCTTCGACTCCGCAGCCGCGGACCCCGACGCCTTCGTCCAACCCCACGGCGTCGCCGTGGAAGAAGGAGTGACCGGCCGTGCCTACGACAACGGAACAGAAGGTGCCCGGTAGTGAGCTGACGCCGGTGAAGTTCAGCCGCCTCACGCGCCGGGGTGTGCTGCTGGGGCTGTCGGTCGCGCAGCTCGTCACCCTCGGTATCGGCGGGCTGACGGTGCTGGCGGCGTTCTACGGCGGGGCCGGGATGCTGCTGGTCTACACCGCGCCGGTGTGGATGCTCGCCGCGGTGCTGACCTGGGTGCCGGTCGCCGGTCAGCCGATGGTCGAATGGCTCCCGGTCGCCGGCTGGTGGCTGTGGCGCTCGACCGGCGGGCAACTGCTCTACCGGCGGCGCATCGTCAAGCCCCGCCCGGCCGGGAACCTGGCGCTGCCCGGCGACATGGCACGGCTCCGCGAGCACCTGGACCCCGAGACCGGGGCGTGCATGATCCACGACCCCCGACAGGCCACCCTCACGGTCGTCTGCGAGGTCACGCATCCCGCGTTCGTGCTGCTGGACCCCGGCGAGCAAGAACGGCGGGTCACCTCGTGGGGGCGCGTGCTCGCCACGGTGTGCCGGTCCGGGCGGATCGCCACGATGCAAGTGCTCGAACGCACCCTGCCCGATTCCGGGAGCGGACTGGCCGAGTGGTGGGCCGAGCACGGCACCGCCGACGACTCCTGGGCTTCTCAGACCTACGCCGAGCTGATCGAACGCGCCGGCCCCGCCGGTGAGCGGCACGCCACGACAATGAGTTTGAGCCTGGACATGAAGACTGCGGCCCGGCAGATCAGGACCGCCGGCGGCGGCATCCGCGGCGCCGCCGCTGTGCTCCGGCAGGAGATGGCGACACTCACCGCGGCGCTGCGGTCGGCGGACCTGACTCCGACCGGGTGGCTCGGCCCCGGCCGGGTCGCGGTGATCCTGCGCTCCGCCTACGACCCGGCTGTGGCCGCGACGCTGGAACGGCACGGACGGCTCGGGCAGGAACTCGCCGCGGCCGGCCCCGTCGCGGTCACCGAGACCTGGGGCAACCTGCGCACCGACTCCGCCTGGCACACCGTCTTGTGGGTCAGCGAGTGGCCGAGGTCGATGGTCTATCCCGGCTTCCTCGCTCCGGTGCTGCTGTCCACCGGCATCCAACGATCCGTGTCGCTGATCTACACGCCGATGCGTTCCGACCAGGCCGCCCGCGACATCCGCAAGAAGAAGGTCGAACACATCTCAGATGCGGCTCAGCGGGCACGGATGGGTCAGATCGAGGACGCCGCGCAGACCGCCGAGTATCAGGACGTTCTGCAACAGGAAGCCGACCTGACCGCAGGGCACGGCGTGCTGCGCGTGTCTGGCCTCATCAGCGTCTCCGCGCCCACGCTCGACGAGCTGGAAGCCGCGACCGCCGCGATCGAGCAATCCGCCATCCAAGCCTCCTGCGAGACCAGAAGGCTCGTCGGCCAGCAGGCGGCGTCGTTCACCGCGGCGGCGCTGCCGCTGTGCCGGATCGTGTGACCACCCGGCGCACCTGGCAGGCATCCGAATCCGCCCCAGAGGGAGGCCAGCGATGCCTACGTTCACCGATCCCACCCGCGACGCCAACGAGGCGTACGAGGCGTTGCGCGGGCTCGCGCACGCCAGCCGCACCTTCGAGAACCCGTCCGACACCTACGCGGTGATCGGCGATCTGCTAGGCGGGATGCGCGCGATGCGGCAGGTGCTCGACCAGCTCGCCAATGCTCATCTGAGCCGCCAGCATCACGTCACCACCGACGCCCACGACCAGACGGCCGGTGCTGCGGCCGCGTTGGCGGCGGCCGACGAGCTGCACCACGCCGGCACGCTCATCGACCAGGCCGACGACCGGCTCAGCGCCGCGTTCACGCACTCGGGCCGGATCGTCTGGAACCCGCAGGATCGCCTCGTGGAGCGATGGGTCGGCATCGTGTTCCTCCAAGGCGAGGAAGCCGACCGAGTGCTCGACCTCATCGACGCCCACGGCGTCGAGGCAGGGATCGACCATCTGTCTCAGCGGGACTACGGCGCCGAGACCACCGACGCGGCGATGGAGGGCGGCGATGTCCACGACTCCGCGCCCGTCTACGCGGGCGACCGGCAGGCCGAGACCGGCGACTACGCGATGACCTACAACATGCAGGCCGGGCACGTCGCCCTCTACCGGCGGCACCTGATCCGCGCCGACGACGCCATCGACCCGCCCGCCGAAGCACACGTCCCCGCCCGGCGTCCGACTCCCGCCCGCGAGACGAGCGGGCGGCATAGCGCCGTGCGTGAGGGCGGCTGGTTCGAGCATCCCGGCGTCGCCGCGGTCAAGCAGGCCCGCGGCCTGTCCATGTAGACCGCGCCGCACTCCTGGACGGGCGGGCGAGCACCTGGGGGCATGAACACCAGAGAGCCCGCCCATCCCACGACCACGCACGCCGGCGCACTCGTGCTCACGGTCTGGCCCGATACGCCGTTGGGCGAGCACCAGAGGTACGCCTACCGCACCGAGGACTCCGCGACCGGGCAGGTGCTCGACGGCCGGGACCTGTTCACCGGAGCCGGTGCCCCGGTCTCCCCGGACCGGGCGATGCGAGACCTCGCCGCGTACCTGACCGCGGCCGGTGACGCCCGCCAGTACGCCATCGACAACCCCGGCAGCAGGCCCGAGCACGAGGGGTTGTTCCCCGGCTGGGTGGCCGAGGCCGCGCGCCAGAACGCGGACGCGCTGGCCTTGATCGCCGAGCCCGACCCGCCGGAGCCGCCGCGCCGGTCGGCCCCCGACCCGTCGTGGTTCGAGCGTCCCCACGGTAGCGCGGCGCACGCGACGCGAGGACTCTCGCTGTGAGCCGGGACGAGAAGCTGCACACCGCCGTCCTCGTCGCCCCGGCCTCGGAGCGGCGCCGGCTGCGCAAGGCACGCAAGGAAGCGGCCGCCCGGCTGGTCGCCCAGCAGCGACAGGCGGAGAAGGAAGCGGCCAGGGTGAAGGCCGAGGCCGAGCGTGCCGAGCGTCGCGCCACTGTCTACCTGCCGCCCGCGGGTGAGCCCGGCCCGGCGATGCTCCGCTCACCGGGCCGGTTCCGGCTGCCCAGGCATCAGGACACCAGCGCGGTGCTCGCCGGTCAGTACCCCTTTCTCGCCGAGGCCGGGCTGGGGTCGGCCGGCATGTTCATCGGCCAGGACCTCTACTCCGGGTCGTCGTTCGTCTACGACCCCTGGGAGTTGTACCGGCGGGGCATCATCACCGCTCCGAACCTGATCCTGGCCGGGATCGTCGGCTCCGGGAAATCGTCGCTCGCCAAGTCCCTCTACACCCGCAGCCTGCCCTTCGGTTACCGCGTCTACGTCCCCGGTGACCCGAAAGGGGAGCACAGCGGGGTCGCCGAGGCCGTCGGCGGGAAGGCCATCATCCTCGGGCACGGGATGGGCAACCGCCTCAACCCCTTGGACGAGGGCTACCGGCCCGGCGGTCTCTCCGATCAAGAGTGGGCCACGACCCTCGCCGCCAGGCGCCGTGACCTGCTCGGCGCGCTCACCGAGACCGTGCTGGATCGGCCGCTCGCGCCCCTCGAACACACAGCGATCGACACCGCCCTTGCCGGGACGGTGCGCGACGCGGAGGTGCCGATCCTGCCGATGGTGGTCGAGCGGCTGCTGCGGCCCGACCCGGCCGACGACCCGGACGGGCGACTCACCGAAGATGGCCGGCTCGTCGGTCACGCCCTGCGCCGCCTGGTGCTCGGTGACCTCAGCGGCTTGTTCGACGGCCCCTCGACGGTGAGGTTCGATCCGTCGCTGCCGATGGTCAGCCTCGACCTGTCCCGAGTCACGGAGAACAGCACTCTGATCTCGGTGCTGATGACCTGCTCATCGGCCTGGATGGAAGCCGCCCTGCTCGACCCGAACGGCGGACGCAGATGGGTGATCTACGACGAGGCGTGGCGGCTCATGTCGCATCCGGCGCTGCTGCGACGGATGGACGCGCACTGGCGGCTGGCGAGGCACTACGGGCTGGCGAATCTGCTGGTGTTCCACAAGTTGACCGACTTGGAGAACGTCGGCGACATGGGCTCGGCGAACCGGGCGCTGGCGAACAGTCTGCTGGCGAACGCGGAGACCAGGATCGTGTACCGGCAGGAGACCGATCAGCTCGGCCCCACCGCCGCCGCGCTCGGACTCACCGGCACCGAACAGCGCCTCCTGCCAGGGCTCGGCACCGGGCAGGGTCTCTGGCGGATCAAGGACCGGAGCTTCGTCGTGCAGCACCAGCTCCACCCCGCTGAGCTGGCCGCCTTCGACACCACCGCCCGCATGACCGGCGATCCCCGGCAGGTTCACGAATCCTGAACCTGCGGCGGCAGGAGGGTTCTGGCTCACCTCGCGGGCATGAGGAAACCAGAGCCCGAATCCGCCCCGGTATCCATCCCTCTCGTCGTGCTCGACGTGCACGAGGACGGCACGGTGGCCGTCACCGTCGACGGGAAGCCGCTGGCCCCGGAGCCATTCGCGCCGCCGTGGCGGCGATCCTCGTTCGGGCAGATCATCGACCGCGCCACCAACGACCGGACGACGCCGGTGCGGGTCGAGGTCCGCGAGAGCGACGGCACGAGCTTCACCGACATCATCGCGCCTCGCCGTCGCCGAGCGCCCCAGCCCAAGCCTGAGACCGAGAAGCCGGCATCGGGGCCCGTGTTTCTCACGGTCGAGGGCGACGGGTTCGTTCCCGGTGAGGACGTGGCGGTCGCGGTCGTCACCGGGAACACTGACGCCTCCGGGACCGGCGCCGCCCGCGTCCTCATCGACCCGACGCAGGTCAGCTCCGATGCTGCGGGCGGGGTCGTGGAGGTGCTGCTGTTCGGTCGCATCTCCGGCACCACGATCATCCGGCGGCTGTCGTGAACGGGCAGGGCCGGCAGATCGGCTCGTTCGGGGACGAGCTGACCAACGCGGCCATGATCGGGCTGGTCGTCCTGTTCGGCGTCGCTCTCGTGCTCCGTGGCGCGGGATCGGTCGCGGCATGGGTCACGGGCACGAGCCAGCCCGCTGGCGATCCCGCCTCCGGCATCGGCGTGTTGTTCCATCCCGGAGACCCCGCCGCCGCGCTGGACGCGCCCGGCCTGAACCCCGTCGCCTACTGGATCGTCGCTGGCCTGCTGCTCGCCATGCTCGCCACCGGAGGGGTGTGGGCATGGTCGCGGCTGCGCCGGCATACGCACCGAATCGAGCAGGACCCCCGCCGCATGGCCGGCATCGCGACCCGCATCGAGGTCGCGTCTGCCGCGTCCGAGAAGGCGCTGCTGCGCCGTGCGGGGAACCTCCGGCCCGGCCTGGACAACCCGCGCCCGCAGGACGTGGGCTACCGGCTCGGTGTCTCCAAGGGCGCCAGCGTGTGGGCGAGCGTGGAGGACTCGATCATGGTCATCGGGCCACCCCGCTCCGGCAAGGGGCTGCATCTGGTGATCCCGGCGATCCTCGATGCCCCCGGCGCTGCCGTGGTGACCAGCACCCGGCCGGACAACCTGACTGCGACGATGCGCGCTCGTCGGCGGATCGGCCCGGTGGCGATCTTCGACCCGCAGCACTTGGCGGAGGGTCTGCCGGCGGGGATGCGGTGGTCACCGATCCGGGGCTGCGAGTCACCACAGACGGCGATGATCCGGGCCACCGGGCTCGCCGCCGGCACTGGCCTGTCCGCTGGCGGCGTCGATGGCGGCGGGTTCTGGGAAGGCAAGACCAGAGCCGCCCTGCAATCGCTGCTGCACGCTGCGGCGATCGACAACCGGCCACCCGCCGAGCTGTTCCGCTGGACCCTCGACCCCACCGCGGCCGCCGATGCCGTGGCGATCCTGACCGGCTCGCCGCTGGCGGCGACCGGCTGGGCGGAGTCCTTGGAAGCGATGATCGACTCCGACCCCCGCACACGGGACTCGATCTGGCAGGGAGTGTCCCTCGCCCTCGGCTCGTTGGCCGACCCCAGGGTGCTCGATGCCGTCTCACCCGGCCCCGGTGAGGGCTTCGACCCCGAGCACTTCATCCAGAACAAGGGAACTCTGTTCCTGCTGGCTACCGGGTCCGGCGCCGGCGCATCCGCGGCGCTGGTGGCCGCGCTCGTGGAAGACCTGATCGAGACCGCCCGCCGGCTCGCCGCACGCTCACCCGGAGCCCGACTCGACCCGCCCCTGCTGCTGGCGCTGGACGAGATAGCCAACCTCAGCCCGCTGCCGTCCCTCCCGACGCTGATGGCCGAAGGCGGCGGCTCCGGCATCACCACCATGCCCGTGCTGCAATCGCTCGCGCAGGCCAGGGACAAGTGGAACGAGCACCAGGCCGGTGCGATCTGGGACGCCTCGATCGTCAAGGTGATCCTCGGCGGCGCCTCGAACTCACGCGACCTGCAAGACCTGAGCGCGCTCGTCGGCGAGCGCGACGAATACACCGACTCCGTGACGCTGGGCGATCACGGCACCCGCTCCAACCAGCGATCCGTCCGCAGGGTGCCGATCTTCCCGCCCGACCGCATCCGCCGGCTCCCGTTCGGGACCGGGATCGTGCTGCTCCGCTCCGCGCCGCCAATCGTCACCGACCTGCACCCGTGGCCGAAGCGCCCCGACGCCGCACAGCTCACCGCCGACCGCGGCGAGATAGAGGCCCTGCTGCGCCGCCACGACGCCTGAGCAAGCGCCAGACGCCTCCTGGTCCACCTCGCTGCCACAGCAAGCCCCGGCCTGGCCGTGGCGTGAGCAGACAGGAGCACAGCATGTCCGACGCACCCGACGACAGCACGGTGAGCGATGTTCCCGACCCGGACCTGGACGACATGGACGACGGCTACGACGATTCGCTGATCGCCGAGCCGCCACATCCGATCAACTGGAACCTGCTCAACGCCGAGGACGCCGAGGTCGAGTGGTTGGAACTCAACCGCTGGGTGGACTGGCTGCGCCACACCTACGGGCTTCCCGCCTCCGTGATCCCGCCGGCCTGGCACATGCACCCCGAGCTGGTGTGGGAGCTGAGCGCGCTGCATCTGCACTGGCTCTGCGCCTACGACCCCGAGCAGAACGGGTCAGCCCCGCTGGGCTGGCACCGCGACTTCGCCGACGCCCGCCAGCGACTGCGCGAATGGGTCGCCGCCTGCGGCACCCGACTCGACCGCGACCGCCCCACCAGGCAGACCACCTGGCCCGGCGAGGAACCCGCCGACCCCATCGAGGACGTGCCGATCATCGACCGCGACGCCGAGTTCGTGGAGTTCGTCATGGCCGACGTGCAACGCCGCCGCGAGGCCGAGGAAGCCTTCTACCGCGACCTCGACCCCGACACCGGAGAAGTGTCATGAACGCGCCTGATGCGATGACAAAGGAAGGCGCCGAGGTCGCCGACCTCCGAGAGAGAGGCAAGGACCTCGGCGCTTCCTTCCTGCCGCTGTCGAGCGAGCAGGCGGACTCGATCAGGGCTGCTCTGATCGAGTCCATCGGTACTGCTCGTGAGGAACGAAACGCGGCGCGACCTTGATGCGGTTCGGATCGAACTTGCCGCCCAACTGAGGTGCCTTGGTCACCCGGATGTCGAGCAGCAGCTTGATGATCCGCCGCTTCTCCAACAGGTCCAGCCGTTCCCACGCCGCCTCGATGTCCTCGGCCTGCATGAGACGAAGGACCTCAGTGTCGGGGACGGGAGGAACAGTGGCCTTGACGGCCTGCTCAATCTCCGGGTTCAGCCGCTTCTCGATGCTCGACAGCATCGTCAGGCTGATACGCCCGGCCGCGTATTCCTCGGCGGCCTCGTCCAGGCGCAGCCGCAGCCGTGCCACCTGAGCTTCGGCTTCCTCGATGCGCTCGCGCCAGTTCTCGCTCGGCCCGGCGATCACCGCCAGGCTCTCCGGCTTGGAGAGCCAGCCCAACAGAGCGCCGGTCACATATGCGTCGGTGCGAGGAACGTCGATGCTGATCTTCCGGCACGGAACATAGACACAGACGTAGTTGTCGCGGCGGCTTCCGTCCTTGCGAGGAATGACGCCGCATCTGCGAGCGAGCGGCCGCCCGCAGTAGGCACACTTCGCTGCGAACGACAGCAGCCACTTCGGATGGCTGTGGTTGTCCTCCTCGACGTACCGAGTGCGGCGTGCCTGGTCGGCAAGTATCCGGTTGACCTGCTCCCACCGCTCGCGGGGAATGATCGCGGGCCAGTCTGCCTCGCCGATCACCTTGCCCTGATACTTCCGCAGTCCCGCGATCGTCGGGCTCTTGATGATCTGCCGCAGCGTCGAGCTCATCCAGCCCCGCGACTGATCGGAGGTCGGCTTCATCGGTGTCGGCACACCGGCCTTGTTCAGCCGGGTCACGATCGCGTTCACCGTCGTGCCGCTCAGAATCTCATCCACGGCGTTGATGATGATCGCGGCCTTCTCCGGGTCGATTTCCTGACGAAGCAGCACTCCGGTGTGCTCGTCATAGACACGGCGATACCCGAACGGGAGACGACCATGCGGCCTGCCCTGCTGCGCGTGCAGGCGCACCGTGCGGAGCTGCCGTTCGCGGATCACAGCGGCGTCCTTCTCGGCCGTCAGGAACTCCAGCCCCATCATGAAGGCGTCGTCGCTCCGGGCGAAGTCGTAGACCCGTCCCTTGGTCAGATACAGCACTCCGGCCTCCTGGCAGGCGGCGCGGAGCTGGACATAGGCCAACAGCTCGCGGCCTGCACGCGACGGCTCCCAGGTCACGAAGGCGTCGTACTGCTTGGAGGCGATCAGGCGCAGGGCTTCCTCGAAACCCTCCCGCTCGCGGGTACGCCACTGCGAGGCGGATCGGTTGGCGTCGGTGATGACCTTGCCGACGCGCCAGCTCTGCTGATCGCACCAGGAGCGGCAGTCCGTCTCCTGATCGTCCGTGGATCGCATGAGGTACTGGCGATCCATCGAGGCTCGGGTGTAGATGAGGGCGTTGACCTCATCGTCGGTAGGGCGGGTGAGTGCTTGTCTCGTCATGGCAATCAGGTGCTCCCTTGCTGTAAGGGGTTTCTGATTGCTGGGCGAGGCAACGAACGACATGTGCATTGCCGCCGAAGAGATCTTCGGCCCCGTCTTGACCGTCATTCCCGTGGACAGCGATGAGGAGGCGATCTCGATAGCCAACGACACACGCTACGGTCTAGCTGCCTCGCTCTACACAGGCGATGTCGCCAAGGCCCATCGCTATGCGCGTCGACTGCGGGCGGGGACTGTCTCGGTCAACTGCTTCGCCGAGGGCGACATAACGACCCCCTTCGGCGGCTTCAAGGAATCCGGCTTCTTCGGGCGGGACAAGTCAATGTGGGCACAGGAGCAGTACACCGAACTCAAGACCATCTGGATGCAGGTGAGCTGACCGCCAATGCGATCGTGCCAGCGCAGAGCGTCGGCGCGCTCGGTTGCCGCCTATTGTTAGTTGAGTCCGAAGCGCTTGAGATCCTCTTCGCTGGCACCGAAGTAGTGCGCCGTTTCGTGCAGGACGGTGATGCGGATCTGTTCGGCGAGGTCGTCATCGTCGAACGACTCACGCTCGAGGTTGCGCTGGAACAGATGAATGAGGCCAGCATCGGGACCGGGCCCCAAGGAAAGCTGGTCGGGCATCGCAATGCCGTGAAAGACTCCGAGTGTGCGAGGGTCGAGTCCCTCGAGGACGAGAGCTTCTGGAGGTCGGTCCTCCACCAGAATCGGGACGTTCCGGAGGCGTTCGACGACCTCGTCCGGCAGCTCCTCGAGAGCTGCTGCAGCGACCGCCTCGAAGTTTGTGCGAGTCAGGATTGGCTCGGCAGAGTCGTTGAGCGCGTCCAGGCGCAGCACGGCGAGCCACTCGCGCACCATTCCCCGGCGGTCGTTGCGAGCTTCGCAGGCGAGGCCGAGGAGATGGCGCGCATCGGCCTCGTCGACAGAGTCGAGTTCTGGACCGGCCAGAAGTCCGCGCATGAGGCGGGTCGCCTCGTGCGCATCGTCGAAGTACTCCAGGTAGACCTCGGCTGAGGCAATCCACGGTTCCGGGTCGTCAGGGGCGATCTCGTTCCAGCGCAAGTAGGCGTTGAGCGCTGCGCCGGGGTCGTCATCGGCCAGAGCGAGTTCGCCGACGAGCTCGAGCGTATCCGGTTGTTCTTGGCCCTGGTCGCTGAGGCTGGTCAGCGTGGTGCGTGCTCCCTGGAGGTCGCCCTCGTCGAACAGATCCCACGCGGTGTCCAGGAGTTGCCGATCATCCGAGCTGAGTTCGTGCGGTTCAATGTCCATGACGCCCTATACTAGCGCCCAATCGGCCAACGGTCCCATTCGCAGGGTGTGGAAGTAGCGCTGTTGCCAAGAGCGTGAAGCCGATGTGCTCCGCGGGGTGCAGTAGGACGCAGGTGGTGCGTGCGGCGTCCTCGCCTGAGGCGACGAAGCTCGGGGGCCGGCGCGCGTGACTCCCCGGGCTCGTCTCTGGTATAAGCAGGGGCGTGAGTTCACTCGCTGGAACCCCCGCGCTCTCTTCTCTCGCGCTGTCGCCGGCTGGCGACACTCGACTCTTCTTGGGCGTTGACTGCGGCAAGGTCACGACTGCAGTGGCGCTCGGGTCGGTGGAGGCCGGTGAGCTTCGTGTCCTGGGTACGTGGACGGCGCGTCATGAGGGTGATCCTTTGGCGTTGGTCCGCGAGGTTTACCGTGCTGTGGACGCTGCGCGGCTTTCTGGGATGGCGACGACAGGGGTCTTCGGTGGGAGGTTCTGCGCACCGGTGCTTGCGGGCCTGCCCGAAGAGATCGCACAGGAAGAAGCTGCAGCGTGGCTGTATCCGGACGGAGCGCTGAACGTCGTACGTATTGGCGGGGGTGGTTACTCATGCCTGACTCGTGATGCCTCAGGAGGGGTGGCGTTCGAAGCGAACGAACGCTGCTCCGCTGGGACGGGCGAGACCGTTGAGGGGCTGTGTCAGCGCCTCGGAAAGTCACTTTCCGAGGCGGTGGAGCTCGCCATCGAGGAGCCCGATGGAGTTACGGTCACGAGCCGCTGCGCCGTGTTTGCCAAGAGCGAACTCACGCATTTCGCCAATCAGGGGGAGAGCCATGGGCGGATCTTCCGCGGATTGTTCGCGGGTGTGGCGCGTAATGTTCACAGCCTGTATGACAAGAACAAGGTGCCTGGGCAGCTCGTTCTCATTGGCCACGGTGCGCTGATCGCTCCGATTGCGGAAGGTGTCGCGGTCTTGAGCGATCAGCCGACTGTCGTCGACGAGCACGCGGGGGTGTTCGAGGCGCTCGGCGCGCTGCACTACGTAGCGCGTGAGGCAACGCCTGCCGCCTTCCCTCGCGATATGCACGATCTTGAGCAGGAATGCCGATCGCGGGTTCCGCGCCTGCGACCAGCCAGTGAAGGTCCGGGATCGGTTGTTCATCTGGAGGAGAGGTCCACGCCGCTCCGGGCAGATACGGTTGTGCTCGGTCTCGATCTCGGATCTACGGGTTCGAAGGCGGCACTCGTCCATGTCGCCGATGGAACCACGCTTGCCAGTGTCTACAGGCGGACTGAGGGCAATCCGGTTGAAGCTGCCCGAGCGCTGGTAGCGGAGGTTGCCGAAATGGACGTGGCGCCGGTTGCCGCGATTGGGATCACCGGATCCGGGCGCGACGCCGCGGCGACGGTCTTTCGCGCGGCATACCCGGATCTCGGTAGTCGTCTGGTGGTGCAGAACGAGATAGTGGCTCACGCCGAAGCGGCATCGAGGCTCGATCCCGATGGCGGCGCCAGCCTTTCCATCGTCGAGATTGGCGGCCAGGACGCGAAGTTCATCAATGTTCTCGACGGCCGGGTAGTAGACGCCGACATGAATCGAGTGTGTAGCGCCGGGACGGGGTCCTTCCTCGAGGAGCAGGCCATCGCCCTCGGGGTCCCCGACATCGTTGAGTTCGGCAAGATGGCGGAACAGAGCGACGAGCCGCCGGATCTTGGCCAAACATGCACCGTGTTCGTCGCCGACGTTGCTGCTGAAGCGCTCAGCGATGGATGCTCGCGAGCGGACATCTTCGCCGGCCTTCAGCACTCTGTGGTGCGTAACTACCGCAGTCGTGTGATGGGTCGGCGGCGCTTGTTGGGTCGCGTGTTCTTCCAAGGAAAGCCGGCAACGGATCGTGGCTTGGCGCGAACGCTTGCCGCTGTGCTCGGACGCGAAGTGTACGTACCTCCGGACCCGGGAGCCATGGGTGCCATTGGCATCGCACTCATGGCCCGGGATGCGCTCGCGGACCGGCTGGGCGCGGTCGCCCCTGTCGACCTCGAGCGGGTGTTGCATGCTCGGGTTGCCGATCGCCGCAGTCTGCAGTGTCGTGATCGCGACTGCCAGAACCTGTGTCGTCTCGAGGTAGCTGAGATCGAGATAGCTGGTGAACGCGAGAGAGTTGTGAGCGGCGGCCAGTGTCCAAAGTACGATCAGATAGCCGCCGTCGGGAGGAAGCTCCCCAAGAATGCTCCGTCGCCGTACAAGGAACGTGAAGCGCTGGTGGAAGAGCTCACGGCGTTTGCGCCTGTGGACGCGGACGTGGCGACGCGGCGCGGGCGGCGCTTGGCGCTGCCGTTCGCTCACTACATGATCGATGCGCTGCCGTTCTTTGTTCGGTTCTTGCGGGAGCTCGGTTATGAAGTCGAGGTTGTTGGTCCTTGCGCCGAGGCACTCGCTGAGGGAGACCGCCTTTGCTCGGCGCCAGGAGCCTGTGCGCCCGTGAAGATCCTGCACGGGATGGCCGCTACTACTGGTGCCGATGTGTTCGTTGCCCCGGTCTTCGTGCACCTGCCCATTCCAAATGCAGGCGGCGGGAGATACACGTGCCCTATGACACAAGGGGCGCCGGACATGGTGGCGCGGGCGCTTGCGGCAAGCGGTGCCGGAACGACGGTCTTTCGTCCGGTCTTCTTCGAACGAGACGGTGACGGCTGGGACAAGCCTGGGTTCCGGCGTGCACTGCGGCGGATGGCGGTAGCGCTGGCGGCAGATCCCAGGGTGCTGCAGCCGGAGCCGATCACGGCGGCGGCGTTTCTAGGTGCCTATCACGCTGCGCTGGCTGCACAGCGAAGGTACGAGTCGGGTCTGCGGAAGATAGGCACGCGGGCGCTGGCATGGGCGAAGGCTCACGATTTCCCCGTCGTTCTCGTCGCCGGCGAGACCCACGTGATTCACGACAGGTTGCTCGATGCCGGAATACACGAGCTTGTCACCGCGAACGGTGCCATCGCGCTGCCGGTAGACTGCTTCCCGGTTCCGGAAGACCTTTCAGCACTCCCGCGGGTTCACTGGGCGAGTGCTGGCCAGACACTTCGTGCCGCGGGTGCTGCGGTTGAATCCGGCGACGTTTACCCTCTCCTACTTGGGGCGTTTGGTTGCGGACCCAATTCGATGATCGAGCATCTCATGGCCGACATCGTGGGCGATTGGCCGCACGCCATCCTCGAGAGCGACGGTCACGGCGGCAAGGCTGGTTATGTCACGCGCATCCAGGCTTTCCTGCACAGTGTCTATGCTTGGCGGACGTCGGCGCACCGGGAGTCTCAGGTTCGGGAGAAGCTGGCCAGATATGAGCGGCGTCTGCCGCAGAGTCTTGCGCCCGGGGAGTACGATCGTTACTACTTTGGGCACGTTGGGGGAGGGTTGGGCCGGCATATCGCTGCCGCGATGCGAGGCCTCGGACTCGATGCCCAGTTCGTCGGCCAACCGGACGCAGCAGCATTGCGCGCGGCGGGCGCGGCTTGCTCCGGAAAGGAGTGTCTGCCGTATCAGCTGATCTGGGGAGCGTTCGAGCGATTCATCGACGCTGAGGCGGCTCGTCTCAACGGCGGGCGTGCGCTTCTGCTCAGTGCTGGCAACGGATTCCAGGCCTGTCGTGCCAATCTCTTCCCGTTGACGGAGCAGCTCTCTCTTGAGCGTCTGGGGCTAGAGGGTCGTGTCGACGTAGCCGACTTCAGCATTGTCACAAGCAATCCTCGAATGATGCCGGTTGCCTGGGCGGCGTTGGTCACCGTCGACTTGCTGAACATGCTGCGCTTCTACACGCTGGCTACAGAAGAAGAAGCTGGGAGCGCCGACCGTCTTTTCGCAGAGATCTCGGATCGCCTCGAGGCGCTTCTGGAGGAGCCTCGCTCGACGACAGGGGTGATTCGCTCAGCGTCCTCGGCGTGGACGTCGCTGGCGGACGTGGAAGCACTTCTCTCGGAGGCGGCTTGCGCGTTCGCGCGCCTGCCCATGTCGTCGCGTCGCAGCAGGGACGTTCGCGATATCTATCTCTGTGGCGATCTATTCCTGCGTGTCGACGAGTGGGGAAATGATGATCTGCAACGCAAGCTGGCGGCTCATGGGCTGCGACCAATCATGGAGCCGTTTGGCGAGTTCTTCGAGCTTCTCGTGCTGAGAGGAGCCCAGGATGCGGTGTCGCCGTCGACTGTGCTTAAGAAGGGGGCGACGTTGGCGGCCATGCGTGCTATCGCGACTCGCCTCACGAGCGTGGTGCAGAAGCAGCATCCGTGGGTCTTCTGGCACGATGTCCGTGACGTGGATCGCGAGAGCCGTCGCTTGACCAGTGGGTACCCGTTTGGCGAGACGATTCCGACGGTTGGTGGGGCGTTGCTTTCTTGGCGAACGCAACCGATCGACGGGGTTGTCGCTGTGGCGCCTCGTGGCTGCGGACCGGCGTTGATCGCCGAGGCTCAGCTGCGACGGGAGCCCAGCCTGCCGGCACTCTTCGTCTACAACGACGGTGACCCGATCGACCAGGGACGCCTGGCTGGGTTCGCTTGGCGACTGCGGCGGCGACCCCGACGAAGCGCCTGACGCGCGGGGGCGCTTGCTCTCCTCGCATGTGCGTAGCAGGCGGCGGCTAGTGTCTCCAGAACATCGCTGCGCTACCTGGGTCCAGCATGCCGTCGCGGTGTGCGCGATGTTCGGCCTTGGCTTCGCTTCGGATCATGTGACGCTCTTGGTCTGTGGGATGGCGCGCCTTCATCCCTCCTTGGGCGACGAATGTGGTGAACAGATCAAGGTCGTGAATCACGCGCAGATCGAGGTCGGCAATGGGAACGTCTGTCGTGGCCTCATCGAACGTCGCCTCGAAGGCGACTCGAGTCCCGTTGTCTGCGAGCGGCTCGAAGGTCACGCGGCCGCTCGCGAGTGTTTGGACGCAGAGGCGCTCATCACAGGCGAGCCGTTCGCTACCGGTCAACACCCAATGGACGAAATGCTGCCACTCGATTTCGACGGTTCGCGGATCTGCGTTCACGTTGGCGCAGTGGCGGATGGTGGGCATGCCCGCTCCTCTCAACAACGCTATCGGCGTGCATTCTCTGTGTTCCCGCGATGTCGCAGATGAGAACGAGACCAGCTAGACGCCAGTCGTGACGGGTACCTTGCCGAGCTTGATCAAGCCTTGTAGCTCGGCGAAGTCGCGTTCCGCCTGATCGGCGTACGACATCGCGAAGTCGGCGATGGCAGCGTCGAACGCGTCTCCAGATCCCAAGTATGCGGCGATGGCCATCCTCTGTCCGGAGCGGGCGTGTCCCCGTGCGAGAGCCCAGCCGCAGATCTCTGCGTACAGCTCGAGGCCTGCCGCTCCCAGCCTCTCCACCTCCACCGAGCCCTTCATGTCGCGCAGTTGGCGCCAGTAGAAATGACGGCCGGCCGGTCTGCCGGTCATCCAGCCGAGGAAGATGTCGCTGGCCGCCTGAATCAGGCGTTGGCCAACGACAACGCGATGGCCGGAGTGCTTGAACTGGCTGGCGCCGAGATGGGGCTCCAGTACGGACTTGCCGGCCTCTTTGACCTGAAGAAGCAGCGGATCATCATTGTCGTGGCCCATCAGCAGCACGATGAAACATCGGGTACCCACGCTGCCGACTCCGACCACCTTGTGCGCTACATCCACAACCTCGAAACGCTGCATGAGAAGTCGCCGTTCGTCGCTCATGGTTCGCGTGTATTGGCGAAAGAGACGGAGCATTTCGGTTCTGTCGATGCCTTCCGGGTGAGTGATCAGCGGCGGTTGATCGACGATGCGTGGTCTCCCGGCCGCCAATTCCGTCAGCTTTGTAGCGGCTTGAGCACTCGTCCGTGCGCGCGCTTTCTCGAGTGTGCGAGCAGTTGTGGCGGCGGCTCTGTTGACTACCTTCGGCTTCGCGATCTTCTTGGAGCGCACTGATGCGAGGAGGTCATCGGCGACCACGCGTGAGTACCATACGTCCAGCTCTCGCATCGCCGCGTAGGTTGTCATGTGGGTTCGGTATGAGCGCGCCGCCGCGCGTGCGGCAGCGCGACCCGCCTCGTCCGGCAGGCCGTTATTCCGACCGGCGATCGCGAGGCTGGCGGCAAGTCGCTTGACGTCCCATTCGAACGGTCCCGGGTGCGTTTCGTCGAAATCGTTCACGTCGAACATGAGCGCTCGTTCGGGCGAGGCGTAGAGGCCGAAGTTCGAGAGATGCGCATCGCCACAGAGTTGCGCCGTCAGCTCGGTGCGCGGCAGCGTGGCGAGGTCGGCGGCCATGAGAGCCGCCGAACCGCGGTAGAAGGCGAACGGTGAGACAGACATGCGGCCCCAGCGAATGGGGACGAGTTCGTCGAGACGATCTTCGTCCTGCGCGCGCAACAGCTCCACAGGCTCGGCGCGATTCGCGGGCGCACTCCAGATGCGATGACTCCGGCGTGGCACCACCTGCCGATGCGCCTTGCCGGCGGCTGTCTGGTCGACGGATCGAGATGAGAGTGCGGCTGGCTCGGTCTGCATGTGCCCTCCAGCGGTTCGTCGACGGTCTGACTGGCGATCTGAGCAGCGGCGCTCCGAGGACCGAGTGCGCCGCTCGTAGGCGCTTCTGTGGCGCGAAGCGTATCACCGATTCCCGGAAACGCACGCGTCGTGCGCCCGATGCTGTTACTGCAGACGATGATGCAGCGGGTATAGTCACGTTGGCGGGTCAGGAGAGCCACGACTTCGGGGCTGCTTCCCGTCTGCCGATACACCGTCCGAGCCGTCTGAAGGGGTGCGCGCTGTACGAGAAAGACCCGGAATCCACTACTGTTACGAAGGTCGCCCGCTACGAGCCGCACGACCGGATCACCTTTCTCGGTCATGCCACGGTCCTGGTTGAGCTAGACGGACTTCGGCTCTTGACCGACCCGGTTCTCCGTCGGCTTGTCGGTCCGCTAGTGCGCCGCACGCCCAAGCCACACTTGGGACCGCTGTCAGGCCTGGATGCAGTCCTGATCTCGCACATGCACCTCGACCATTACGACCCTGCGTCGCTGAGGCTGCTCGATCCCAGTGCGCTTATCATCGGTCCCCCAGGCAGTGCACGTTCGCTGCGCCGGAGGGGATTCGCGGATGTTCACGAGTTAGGTCCCGGTGAGGCCCTGCGACTGGGCGCCGTGGAAATCACCGCTACGGCGGCGCAGCATCCGCGAGGTCGTCACGCCCCCATCGCGGGACCTCCCAGTGTGGGCTACGTGATTAGCGGTAGCCACGACATCTACTTCGCTGGCGACACGGGGCTGTTTCCTGAGATGGCGAGTATCTGGTCGGGGCTGGACGTCGCTTTGCTGCCGATCGCCGGCATCGGTCCACGCCTCCCCGAGGACAAGCACTTGAGCCCTCGCCACGCCGTTCGCGCCATGGAGTTGCTGCGACCAGGCATCGTCATCCCCATCCACTGGGGGACCTATCACTTGCCCGGCAGTTCTATCTTGCGCCTGCGACCGGACATCCATCGCGATGCCCCCGTGGTCTTCATGCGCGAGGCTCTTGCGCTCGAGCCGGATATTCGTGCGGTTCTGTTGGCGCCCGGCGAGGCGTTGCACCTCGAGAAACGCGCCAGTTCGCTGCGTTAGGCGCGAGCCTTTCTCGATGTGTGCGACCGAGCAAGGTGTGCGTCGACAAGTCGCGGCTCCGGGAACGGTGGTGGCCGCGTTCCTGCATGCGCATAATAGTCGGGTATGCCGCGATTCCTCGCCATAGTCTTCGAGAGCGTTGTGAGTGACGGGCAGCGGCCTCTGTTTGTGCTGTTGCTGGGCTTCATCGTGACATTTGGGCTGACGAGGCTCAGCACGCGCCTTGCTCGCGCGGGCGTATGGACGCGCTTTCGTCCGGGCAGCATCGTGACCGAGGGCGGCTTGCACATCCACCACGCGGTGTTCGGCCTCGTCGCCATGATCGTCGTCGGCATTCTCGCGTTCGCTTTTTCGCCGACGAGCCCGTGGCGCGAGATGATGGCGTTCGCGTTCGGATCAGGGGCGGCGCTGACTCTCGATGAATTCGCGTTGATCCTTCATCTCGAAGACGTCTACTGGACGGGTGAGGGGCGTGCCTCAATAGATGCGGTCGTGTTGGGAGTGACGTTCATCACGCTGCTCCTTACTGGGTTGCTGCCGAGAAGCATCGACACGGTTGGTGACTACGTGGCGTTCTCCCGATGGACCGCCGGCGGGCTTATTCTGGCGGGAGCTACGTTTGTCGTTATCTGTTACCTCAAAGGCAAGCTCTTCATGGGAACGGTGGGAATCTTTGTGCTGCCCGTGGCGGTGTTCGGCGCCGTTCGACTTGCAAAGCCGTCTTCACCATGGGCGCATCTTCATTACGCGAATAAGCCGGAGAAGCTGGGGCGAGCCCGCCGTCGCGAAGAGCGGTATCACCGACATTGGCGGCGGCGCAAGCACTATGTGTGGGATCTAATTGGTGGCAAGCCGCACATTACGCTCACGCATCTGAACGTTGCCAAGGTTTCTCGCGAACAGTCCAAGGGTGATGGCGGCAAAGGCGCCGTGCCGGGTGGCAAGCCCTAGAGGTGGGCGCGTCTGCTCGCGCGCCGGCTGTGAGCGGCACAAAGTAGCCGTGGCGTAGCACCCCGTTCATTGGGCGGCGTGCCTGTTATCGACGCGAAGCGGGCGGTGTTGGGTCGGAAGCGTGCAATTCCCGACGATCGCATTTGCCGTCTTCTCCCTTCTCGTCCACGTCGCGAACTGGCTGCTCATGCCTCGTCCGCGCCATGGAAGGGCGCCATCGTCGCTGCGGGCCGTGTGTTCTGCGGATGGTGGGAGTGGCGTTTCATTCTGCTTCTTCTCGGCGCCACCGTGGCTGGTCAGGTTCTGGCTGTGCAGGTCGCCAGGGTGTGTGCGCGCGCAGTGAGGCCTCCGCTCGTTTGTGGTTGGTGCCTGCCATCACCGTGAATCCGGCGCCCTTGGGCTGCTTGAGTGCTACGATTCCTCCGCAGAGAATTTCAATCACCTTCTCATTGCGCGGGGAGTGGATGCATCTCTGCCTCTGTTGCAGATCGCCCTTCCGCTCGGCATCTCGTTCCTGGTCTTTCGCATGCCGACCTATGTCATCGACATGTGCTCATGCGTGCCAGTGACGGGGATACATCTGACTTGAGCTAGCGGGGACCGCCTGGCTGGTCGTGCTCTGAGCTTGATCCTTGCGGACCGGAGCCGTACCGCGCAATCAGTCGAGTGGCGATGCCGTGAGGTCGCAGTGGTAGGCTCTGGTTCGTCAGACCTCTATTCGGGAGTCCCCACTGTGTCCGAGGATCGCGTCCACATACCGGATAATGATGATGAGCTCCTCGCAGCATGCGAGGTGGACACATTTCGTGCCGGCGGCCCTGGCGGCCAGCATCAGAATGTCACCGAGAGCGCCGTGCGCCTCCGTCATCGGTCAACGGGTGTCGTGGTCACGAGCCGCGCTCAACGGAGTCAGTATCTCAACAAGCGCGATGCATTGCGGCGTCTGCGGATCAGACTCCGTCGCCTGAATGATCCCGGTCCTCCCTCTCGCCGGCCAACGGTTCCCAGTGTTGAATCGGTCGAGCAGCGATTGCGAGAGAAGCATGGCAGGGGTGCGCTCAAGCGCGAGCGGCAAGCGCCCCACGTGGATGATTTCTAGTCCAGCGCATGGAGGTCGTCACGGTGGGCGTGATAGCGGGAGTGGTAGCCGTCGCCGTTCTGGCTGGCTGTCTCGGCAGCATGCTTGGGATAGGCGGCGGGGTCATCATGGTGCCTGCGCTCACGATCGGATTCGGTCTGCCCATCAAGACGGCAATCGCCACGAGTATGGTCTGCGTTATCGCGACTTCGGCGGTCGCTCAGCTGTCGTTCATGCGCAGCGGGATGACGAATGTGCGCTTAGGATTCGCTCTGGAAATGGCGAGTGCGGCGGGCGCGTTGCTCGGTGGGATCGCCGCTGTTGTTCTCAATGCGCGCATCCTCCAAGTGTGTTTCGCCGCGCTTCTCGTGTACGTCGCCATTCATGTCAATCGTCGCCGCGCAGAGAACGAGGTTCAACGCACCGGCGTCTTAGAGGGTGCGTTCTATGATCGCGCGGAACGGCGATCGGTGGCGTACGGCGTGAAGCGCCTCCGCTCTGGTTTCGCCATGAGCGTGGGGGCGGGTGGTGTAGCGGCGATGCTCGGCGTGGGGGGCGGGCTCCTCAAAGTTCCAATCATGAACATCGTGATGGGGGTGCCTCTCAAGCCCACGATTGCGACCAGCAATCTCATGATCGGAGTAACGGCAGCGACAGGTGCGCTCGTCTTCTACGGACGTGGGTTCGTGGACCCCATCTACGCTGTGCCCGCGGCGCTGGGCATCCTTGCTGGGGCTCAGGCTGGTGCTCACTTGGCAGCGCGGCTGCCAATCGCGGTCCTGGGCGGCGTCTTTCGCGTCTTGCTCGCTTGTTTCGCAGTCGTCATGGTTCTGCAGGCGGCCGGGGTCAGGTTGTAGTGCCGGCGAGCGACGAGACATCACCCACGAGCAAGATCGGCGCGACGACGCTGCCTGCTCGCGTGCTGGAGCGAGTCATGCTTGTGGCGCTGAGCTTCGCTGTTGCACTGATGTTGAGCGGCGTCGCTCTCTCGCTACTGCGTGGCGAGTCACCTCGGCACACCATCGCGATCCAGAGTCTGCCGGAGGGCTTGTCTCGCGGGGATCCCGCCGCCTACCTCTCTCTCGGACTGGTCATGCTCATTGCGACTCCTGCGCTGCGGGTGCTTGGGTCGCTGGTCGTGTTCGCGCTCCAGCGTGACCTGCGCTACGTGCTTGTGACCGCCGTCATCCTCGGTCTAATGGCCGTCGGATTCATCCTCGGGCAAGCCTAGAAGAACTGGGGCTGCCGCTCCTCTGCGCTAGTTTGGATGCGGGTGCGCGAGGGTCGCCACGAGGGCTGCGAACCTGGAACTCTCCAAGCCACGCCGCCGGGTGCTCGTGCCATCCCCGGGTCAGCTCTGGAGGCACATCTCGTGCTCGGCGTCGTACAGGACGACGCGATCGCGGCCGCAGCGCTTTGCCTCGTACAGCGCCACATCGGACAGGCCGATCAGCGCGTCGAGGTCCGTGGCGTCGCGCGGACACGTGGCAATGCCAATGCTGATGGTGACACTCGCGTTGGCAGGAAGGCCGAGGCCGGTGTAGCGCGTCTCGTGAAGCGTTCTGCGCACGCGTTCGGCCACGTAGCGAGCATTCTCTGCCATGGTATTCGGGAGGAGAACAGCGAACTCCTCGCCTCCATATCGCGCACACACGTCGCTGGTGCGGAGCGCGGCCTGCATTGCACGCGCCACTGTCTGCAGCACACGATCCCCGGTTGCGTGTCCGTACGAGTCGTTGAACTGCTTGAAGTGATCGATGTCGACCATCAGGATGCTGAGGGGGTTCTTGTGCCGCAAGGAGCGCTCGATCTCCTCGCTGGCACGACTCATGAAGAAGCGTCGATTGTAGAGATGAGTGAGGTGGTCCGTCACGACTTGGCGGCGGATTGCATCGTATTTGTGAGCGCTTGAGAGTGCGCTTTGTACGTGGTTCTGCAGGGCGACGAGTACTTCATCGGTCACGCCCTGCAAGTGATCGTCGCTGGTTGCGGTCAGCAGGAGCCCCATGTGGCCGAGATTCTCGGCGCGAACTGGCAAGACTATTTGATGGGACATCGTTTGCGGGAAGAGCGAGCACGTATGGCCCTGAACGCGCGTCAGCGAGCCGCTTGTGATCGCGCGTCGTACTGGGCAGTCTGGTGTCGATGCGCAGCAGTCGGCGGAGAGATGGGGCGAGAGCACTCCCTGCGCGCCTTCTAGTGAGAACGTGCGTGATTCCTCGTCAAGGAGCAGGAGCGCGGTGAAGTCGCACTTCAAGAACGATCTCGTCGAAGAGAGGACCCGCTCGACCGTCTCCTGATATGGGAGCGCACAGTTCATCTCCTTGCCTAGCTGACCGACATCGATGAGCTGGCGGTTCAGTTCTTGGGCGCGGCGATAGTCGTTGCGCAGTTCTTCGGCCACCCACTCGCTATCACGCGCTGCGCCGAAAGCAGCGACGAGCGTGTTCACCACATGGGAGAGCTCACGTGTCTCGCTGCGGAATCGAGGGTCGTTGCCGGAGAACTCTTCGCCCAGTCGCAGTCGGGAGCGCTCGATGAGCCGATGAATCGGGCGGAACACCAGGAAGTGGTTGGCAGTGATGATCATGACGAATGCCACTGCGAAAATGGTCGCGAGTTGCCATCCGAAGACGATCGTGCCGAGGAGCGCAGCCATGACGAAGAGCGTCGCAAGCACCGCTGCGACGAGGGTAGCGCTCTTCAGCTCAGAGCTGACACCGCGTCTTAGAGGGGAGCCTGTGTCCCGAATCTGGGTGTTGGAGTCTGCCGTCGCGTCCGCCTTATCTGGAGCTTGCGGCCGCCTGTGATATCGGCAGGATGGAGGTGCTACATGAGTCACGCAGGTGCGCTTCTAGGAGGAGAGGTACTCCTGGACAACCGTGAGAACCTGGGCGATCCGGAACGGCTTCGTGATATACCCGTCGATGCCTGCGGTCGTCGCGCGCTCCATGTCGGTCATCATGGCTTTGGCGGAGAGCCCTACGACTGGGATTCGCGCAGTCCCTGCGTCAGCCTTGAGTTCACAGACCGCTTCATAGCCACTGAGTTCGGGCATCATCATGTCGAGGAGTACGAGGTCTGGGTGGAACTCCTTGACTCGGTCGACTGCTTCACGACCGTTGGTTGCCTTGTAGACAGTGTATCCCTGTGTCTCGAGCGACATCGATACGATGCCCAAGATATCTGGGTCGTCGTCGGCGACCAGGATGGCCTTCGACATGTGATCCTCCTCAGCTGATCTTGCCCGCCGCCAGTGGATCCGCCGGCTTGGTAGCTATCGGCAAGGTGAAGACGAAGCTGGAGCCCTTGGCAAGCTTGCTCTGCAGGCGGATGGTGCCGCCGTGGAGTTCGACGAGTTCGCGGACAATGGCGAGGCCAAGGCCGGTTCCGCCCTGCGTGCGTGTCGCCGAGGAGTCAATCTGTGTGAAGCGCTGGAACACTTTGTCTTGGTCCTCTTTCGCGATGCCGATGCCCGTGTCGTTGACCCAGATCTCGACGAGGTCGCCAAGCGGTCGCGCTTCCACGCTCACGTTGCCGTTGTCATGCGTGTACTTGATGCCGTTTGTCAGGAGGTTGAGCAGTATCTGGTTCAACTTCGCGGGGTCTGCAAGTAGCAGCGGGAGATCCGTCGGGAGGAATGTGGAAATGCGGATGTGCTTCTCTTGTGCTCGGGGCTTGACGGTCGGGAGGACGCCGAGCAACGCCGCACGGAGATCGATTGGCTCCTTGTTCAGCTCGAGCCGGCCCGACTCGATCTTCGTGAGATCGAGAACATCATTTATGAGACCGAGAAGGGTCTCCCCATTGCGAAGGATGCTATCGACGAATGCTGCCTGCTTGTCGTTCAGCTCTCCGGTCATCCCGCTGAGCAACATGTCGCTGTAGCCAATTACCGATGTGAGAGGTGTGCGCAGCTCATGGCTCATAGTGGCCATGAAGTCGCTCTTCAGTTGGTCCAGGTGTGTGAGCTCCTCGTTCTTGCGCTCGAGTTCGTCATGAACCTGAATCGTGCGCAGCGCGACTGCCGCGAGGTCGCTGAGGGTTCTTACGGTGGAGAGCGTCGCGTCGGCGATTTGCTGATCCTTCTCATAGACGAGGACGAGGACGCCGCGTAGCTCGTCCTTCGTTCTCAGTGGGGCAACCAGAATGCCGTGGTAGCCTTCCTTCTCGACCGTCTTCAGGAACAACCGATCCTGATCGTTCGTCACCGATTGGATATGGCGAATGCCATCGTCGGCAACGTCGGCAATCCCCAGGCTGGCGAGCTTCCTAGCCAGTGACTGTTCCATGGAACCGTGCACGCCCTTCTCGTCCCACTCGCCAGTGCGCGGGTTGAAGACGAGCGTGAAGCCGGCTCTCAGTCCGGTGACCGCGGCGACGCGCTCCAGTGTCTCCGCCATGAGCCCGGCGGCGTCCTGATAGCGCATGAACAACGTGCTGCTCTCGCACATGGTCGCGAGCTGCTCGTTCTCGATCTGCAGGCGATCCAGCTGGGATTCGGCGTCGGCCTTCGCTGCTGCGAGCTCTGTGTTGCCGCGCACCAGAGTAGCTGCGAGTCGCCCGGAGAGAAGCGACACGACGAGGAAGGCAGACACGTGAAGGGAGAGGATAAGAACGGCCCGGTCGGAGGGAAGGCTGATTGTGGCGAAGATTGCTGCTGGGCTGAGCTGCCCGGACTGCTGGAGCTGCCACACGGCCACATAGCTGACACCAGCCACGGCGGCGGCGACATACGGGCTCCAGGCCGGGAGAAACACGCCGGCAACCATTATCGGCCACACATAGAGGATGGCGACGGCGTAGGGCATGGAGCCGGTCATAGCGATCCCGACGGTGATCAACGCGATGTCGACCGCCACCATCACCGCGGCAAGGGGTCGAACAGGGACGTGCGATTCTGCAAGGAAGAAAGGCAGGGTGACGAGCGCCAGAACCAGAAGCGCGATGCCCACTTCGTCGAAACGAAGCCCCTGATCCTGGCTGCGCACCCAAAGGACCGCCAGGATGACGGCGAGGGATGTGAGGACTCTCGTGAAGAGAACGTCGTGAAGCTGTCGTTGTAGGTTCATACCCGACTGTCTTAGGTGGCAGGTAGAGTATTCTATCGGCGCCGGCGCCTGTTGAAAGGGGACGCTTGATCCATGTCACATGATCGGCTGATCATTGCAGGGCGTGAGCTTTCTTGCGACCTCAGTCAAGGTGACGAGGTATGACGCCTGCGCGTGAAGCCGGGTGGCCAGGTGCGCCGGGTTCAGTTGCGGCGAGTTTGCCATCGGCACCCCCGGCAGCAGTTGCGGCAGCTCGCTTCGGGGTTGACAAGAAGCTCCTTCGACTGTGGGCCGCGAGCACGGCGTTGTGTGGCGCCGTGGTGACGCTGATGGTCTGGCTCGGAATCCCCGGGTGGGACACCGCTGCACATCTGTACAAAGCCGAACTCGTGCACGACGGCTACTCCATCTTCTGGGACAACTACTGGTACGGTGGTAGTTACGGCTCGGTGAACTACGGGTTCGTCTACTACTGGCTCGTGCAGGCGATTCCAGCTGCGATCATCATTACTGTCGCCGCCGGCTTGGTCCCCGTGCTGTTCCTGATCTATCAGCGGCGTCTGTGGGGCATCGACGACGTGTGGCCGGCGTGGTCCTTCGCGGCCGTGATGGGCATGTACTTGGCTCACGGGCAGGATCCGTTCATCCTCTCTCTCGCGATGTGTCTGGGTGGGTTGGCGCTTCTGGCAAGAGGGCGACCGGGCTGGGGTGCCCTGCCTGTCGCGGTTAGCGTGTTCGTCAATCCGATGGGGCTTGTGGTGACGAGCGTGCTCATGGGGGCCGACGTCTTGGCGCGCCCCGAGACCAGGCGTCGCTACGCGGTTCTCGCTGCGCTTCTGGCCCCGGTCATCGGCATCAGGTTCGCCATGGGGGTGGTCTTCGCGGAGCCGGGCAACTACCTCAATGAGACGAGCCAGATGCTCATCTACCTGGGCTTCGCTCTGGCCGGTGTGGCGCTTGCCGGCGTGAATGCCACACACGCGCGGCGCCCGTTCATCATCCTCTTTCTTCTCTACGCCGCGGTCTGTCTCTGCTCGTTCGTCACGCCGCAGAGTCCGTTGGGAAACAACGTGGGCAGGTTCTTTCTCGTGTTTGGCCTGCCGCTCATGTTGCTGCTGCGGCATTCACGGTTGCGGCGGCCATTCACGTACGGCGAGCTGGTTGTGATCCCGATCGTCCTTTTTGCGCTCCTACAGATGAGCACGCCGCTCGACCACTACTTCAGCCGTGATGAGCTTCCGCAGACGAAGGCGGCATTCTTCGCCCCCGCCCTCGAAGTTGCTGGTCAACTGTGCGATGAGGATCACCGGATACATGTCGTGGCACTCCGACGGCACTGGGAGGCGCTGTACTTCCCGGCAGCGGGCTTTCCGATAACTCGCGGGTGGTACCGACAGGCCGATGCCATTCACAACGGCATCTTCTATGGCGACTATGATGCAGCCGAGTACGCGGCATGGCTACGGCGGATGGGAGTCGAGTACGTCTTTCTCGCCAACGCGCCTCTAGATCCGTGGAGCGAGCATGAGGCGCGACTGCTGGAGGACGCGAACGAGTTCACGCTTGTCAGGAAGGCCGGAGCATGGACCGTGTATGGGGTGTCGCGGCCCGAGGGGATGGTCGTTGGTCTCGATGGCGGAACAGGCCACCTCACTCACATGGGTCACCGCTCGTTTGGACTGACAGTCGATCGACCAGGGACGTACCTTGTCAAGTGCACTTGGACGCCTTACTGGAGGCTTGTCGGAGACGGCACCTTGACGAAGGGTAGAGATGGTTTCGTGTCCTTGCGGGCGCCGCGTGCCGGTGCGTATGTCGCCGTCTTCGAGTTCACTCCGCAGCGTGCTCTCGCGTGTCTGACGGGGCGTGCCGGCGGCTAGCCGCTCGCTGCGAGATCATCCTCTGGTGTCGTGGCAGTTGACGGCACGTGGGGACCGTGGGTACAGTGAAGAAGACCGATTCACTCCGGTCTGGGGAAAGGGACGACACTCTCTTGGGACTTCAGCTTACGCGTGGTGGGGAGTACGCGCTGCGCGCCATGACGTACCTGGCACGGTGCCCGGAGGGCCACGTCGCTTCGCTGCGAGACATCTGCGAGGCTCAAGACATTCCGGAGAGCTTCCTCGCCAAGATCCTCCAGAGTCTTGCGCGCTCGGGTTTGGCTGTTTCGCAGCGCGGGGCGCACGGTGGTTTCGCGCTGGCCCGCCCTGCTGTCGAGATCAGCATGCGCGATATCGTTGAGGCCGTGGACGGCCCAATCGCGCTCAATCGCTGTGTTCTTTGGCCGGATGAGTGTGAGCGCAGCGAGGAGTGCGAAGTGCACAAAGCGTGGATGCTTGCGCAGGAGCAACTCATGGACGTCCTGGGTACGGTTACGCTTCGAGCGCTTGCTCCGCAGCGCGCCAGCTAGGCGGCTTGTCCGCCTGTCACCCTCCGTGTCTAGGCGTGATCGTAGCCTCGGGGGTGGGATTGCATCCATCCCCACGCGTCCCTGACTGCGTCGTCGAGGCTCCGTTGCGGTCGCCAGCCGAGCGTCGCCGCAGCCCGACGGCTGCTGGCCACCAGCGTTGGGGGGTCACCAGGACGTCGGTCCGCCCTCTCCCGGATCAGTGGAATGCCCGTCGTCTTCTCTACTGTGTCGAGCACGTGCCGGACAGAATCTCCGCTTCCGGTGCCGAGGTTGAGCACGCCATGTACTGCTGGTAGGAGCGAGAGCGCGGCGATGTGGGCGTCGGCGAGATCGGCCACGTGGACATAGTCGCGAACGCACGTGCCGTCGGGTGTTGGATAGTCGTCGCCGAATACTCGAATTGGTTTGTGGGAGCGCGCCGCCTCTAGAGCTAGCGGGATGAGATGCGTTTCCGGAGCATGATCCTCGCCGACGTCACGGAGGGCGCCGCAAGCATTGAAGTAGCGCAGTGCCGTGAACGCCAGCCGATCATGTCTCTGTGCTTCTTGCAGCAGGCGCTCCGCCGCGAGTTTGGACTCGCCGTAGGGGTTGGTGGGCAAGAGGGGGTCGTCCTCGTCAATCGGTGTACGAGTGGGCTCGCCGTATACGGCTGCGGTTGAGGAGAAGACAAGACGGTCTACACGGGTTGCCCGCGCCGCCTCGATGACGGCTCGTGTGCCTTCCACGTTGACGCTGTGGTAGAGATCTGGCTGTCTAACCGACTCGGCAACTTCAGCGAGCGCTGCCATGTGGATGATTGCCTGACAGGATCCATCGACCAAAGCGTCCCGCAGGCGGTCGGCGTCGCGAATGTCACCGACGATCAGACTCGCCGCTGGATGAACTGCGGCACGATGTCCGCGGAAGAGGCTGTCATACACCACTACCCGATGTCCGCAGTCAACCAGCTTGGCGGCTATAGCGCTGCCGATGTAGCCGGCGCCGCCGGTTACGAGGATGTTCACGTATTGGATCGCATCATGGAGCCGGCGCGGGATCGGGCGTTCAGGCTACTTCTTCTTGCTCGGCCATTTTGCCTGAGAGCGCAGAGGCAGGACGGGTCCGTTGGTGGGCTTCCACGGTGTTCCGCGGAACTCGAAGACCTCAAGCTTCTGCTCAACGTTGGTCGAACCGCAGCTGGGACACACCTTGTCCTCATCTCGGATGAACCGAAAGAGGGTGATCTCGAAGACGTTCTCACAGTCGTTGCATTTCAGGTCGTACGATGGCATGTGGCGCTCCCGTGGGCTGGGCTACTTGCTATGTGCCTAAGGGTACTACACTCGTCCCTCGTTCGTGCGGCGCGACCGCGCCGCAGACTAGGCTCAAGCGCATTTCTTGGGCTTGAGCTTCTCTCCGTCGTGGGCGGCGACGTCAAGATTGCGCAGGACGCCGGAGAGTCGCTGACGTACGCGCGTTGAAGAGCACTGCGGGCACCGGCGATCCGCCTCTTCGATCATCCCGTCGCGTTCAATGCCGAACTTGTGGCGACAGTCTCTGCAAATCATGGCGTATGAGGCCATGTGCCTCCTTCCGGCTGCTCACATACCCTCAAGGGTATTATACTTTCAGGAATGAGTGATGCAACGTCCCCAGAGCTGGCAAGAGCTCACAGGATTCGTCGGGAGACGTTACGCATCGTCCTCACCACGACTTGGGAGGTTCGTATGTCTCGTTGCTTCGCTCGGAGGGTGGTGGCCTTGACCGTTGTGGCCATACTCGGCGTGTTCGTCGCGGCCTGCGGTGACGAGACGGTCTCGACGTCTACCGCGTCGCCTGCGCCAGAGATCGAGGTGCTGGCTCCGGAGAGCTTTGACGTCGCCGATTACTCGGGCAAGGCACTCGTGGTGAACTTCTTTGGGTCGTGGTGCGGTCCGTGCAATGCCGAGGCTCCCGATCTGGCGGCGTTTTCAGCGGCGAACCCCGATGTGGCCTTTGTCGGCATCGCCGTCAGCGATAAGGAGGCGTCGGCTGTCGAGTTCATGCAGAAATACGGGCTCAGCTACCCAATCGTGATAGACGACAACAGCCTCTCTGCGGCTTGGGGCATCCAGGGCGTACCGACGACGATCTTCTTCGATGCGTCCGGCCAGGAAGGTGATCGTATCGTGGGCGCCGCTGGCACGGATGCCTTTGAGGCGAGCCTCGCCAAGGTGCAGTAGACGATTCGAAGCGAGAGGGAATCTCTGTCGTAACGCGTGCTGGCGCTCGAAATCACATCGCTGAGTATCACTGCCATCGGCCTTGCGCTGCTCGCCGGCGTGCTGTCGTTCATCTCTCCGTGTGTCTTGCCGCTTCTGCCGGTGTACCTCTCCTTCATCTCCGGCTTGGGAGTGCAGCAACTGGGGACCGCTCGTCGTCGGCTCGTGATCGCGGCGCTGGTCTTCGTCGCTGGCTTCACGGCGGTGTTCGTCGTCATGGGAGCCGGGGCGGGGGGCGTCGGTCGTCTCCTGATTCGCTACCGACAAGAACTCATGATCGTCGCCGGCGCGTTCATCGCAATCAGCGGTCTTGTGGTGGCGGGGTTTCTGCGTGTGCCGAAGCCAGCCATGAGGCTCGTGCCCAAGCACGCCGGTGTGGGTGGAGCGTTTCTCACCGGTGCAGCGCTTGCCATTGGATGGACGCCGTGTGTGGGTTACGTTCTCGGGGCGATTCTCTCCATGGCGGCATCCAGCCAGAATCCGTGGACGGGCGCGACCCTTCTGTTCGTCTACTCGATCGGGCTTGGTGTGCCGTTTGTTCTGGCGGCACTCGCGTTTGAGTGGACGAGCGCGCGTCTCGCTTTCGTCAAGCGTCACTACAGGGGCGTGCAGATGGCCGCTGGGCTGATGCTTACCGTCTTCGGCGTGCTGCTCATGTTTGGGATACTGGAGCGGCTCAGTCGTTTGCTGCCGGCGTTCAGCCTTGGAGGGTTGTAGACGGTATCCTAGGCACGATGGATGCTCGGCACGGGATTGCTGAGATCGGAGCGCAGGCGCGTGCGGCTGCCGACGCACTGCGTCGCAACGTGGTTGGTGAGGTGTCTACCTCTGCGCTCCGTCGCTGGCTGTACTCGACCGACGCGTCCTCGTACCGCGTGGTTCCATCCGTGGTGCTCGTCGCGGGGTCGACGGACGACCTCATCGTGGCGGCAACCGTCGCTGCCGAATACGACGTTTCACTCTCCGTTCGGGGTGCCGGAACGAGCCTCGCCGGGCAGGCGATCGGACCAGGCATCATCGTTGACTGCTTCAAGCTCGCGCGGATTGTGGCTCTCGATCCTGATTCGGCGACCGCCAGGGTCGAGCCCGGGGTCATCCAGGCGTCACTTAATCGCGCTGCGGCTGCGTACGGTCTTGAGTTCGGTCCAGACACCTCGACGGTCGAGCAGGCGACGATTGGCGGGATGATCGGCAACAACTCCTCAGGTTCTCGCTCCGTGATCTACGGCGAATCCCGCGACAAGGTCCGCCGTATCGCCGCCGTGCTGGTGGGTGGAGAAGCCTTCGTTTTCGGACCTACCCATGGCCGCGGTTGGCTGCACGGCATCGCCGGGGGCGAGTCGGGGTCTTCTCGCGCGGCGGCGATCGCTGACGCACTGGAGGGTGCGGCCGCCCGTCACCGAGCAGCAGTCGCCGACGCTTTCCCGAACGTCCAGCGGTGCACATCGGGCTACAACGTGCGCGAACTCCTGGAGAGCGAGCCGAATCTCGCGCGTCTTCTCGCTGGATCTGAGGGAACACTGGCTCTATTCACCGAACTCGAGGTTACTCTGGATCCGCGCCCCGCCGCGCGTATGGGCGCGGCCCTGACCTTCGCGGACATTGGTGCTGCCCTAAGGGCGAACGTCCCCCTTCTCGAGACCGGTCCGTCGGCGGTGGAGTTGCTCGATCTGGAGCCGCTTCGAGACGCCGGCAACCTGCAGTCGTATGCGTCCATGGCGCCGCTGGTCACAGGTGATGAGCGCGCGATGCTACTCGTGGAGTATCAAGGGGAGGTCGAGGAGGCGCGCGATGGACTGAACCGCTTGCGCACGCTGTTGCCCGAGCTCCGGGCACACGACGTCCGGTGGCTGGAGAGCGACGCAACGAGAGAGGAAGCAGCATCGCTGCGGCGCGCAGTGCTGCCGCTGCTCATGGGCGCGCCAGGTGTGGAGCGGCCCGTTGCCTTCATTGAGGATACCGCTGTTGCGCCCGACTACCTCGACCGGTTTGTCTCGGATTTTCAGCGCCTCGTTGAAGCCCGAGGTTTGCGCGCCTCTTTCAGCGGACACGCTTCGGCTGGCTGCATCCACGTGCGCCCGCTGCTGGATCTTCGCTCGGCGGCGGGCCTTGAGCACTACCGTGCGCTGTCGGCCGAAGTGGCTGCGCTGGTCGCGGAGTACCGAGGCGTGATCTCCGGCGAACATGGATGTGGACGTTCGCGCAGTTGTCTCCTCCCCGGGGTGCTCGGGTCGGAGGTGTATGCAGCGATGGTGGAGATCAAGGACGCATTCGATCCCAAGCGACTGCTCGCACCAGGCGTGATCATCGACGGGCGCCCTGTCGATGACTCACTCCGCTTCACGCCGCACATGGATTCTCAAGTTCTGCAGCCCTCCCAGCTCACGTACGCGGGGGAAGGTGGTTTCAGCGCGGCAGTCGAGCGCTGTTTCGGTGCAGGTCTCTGCAAGAAGATCACAGGTTCGATGTGTCCGTCGGCGGCGGTTGGGCGTGACGAGATGTTCAGTACTCGCGCCCGCGCCAACGCGCTACAGGGCTTGGTGAGCGGTGCCCTCCCGATGGAATTGCTCGATGACGACGAGTTCGATCAGATACTTGGAACGTGTGTAGCCTGCAAGGCGTGCGCGACTGAGTGCCCTGCCGGCGTTGATATGGCCACGCTGAAGATTGAGTGGTTGGCGGTCAAACGTCAGCGGGGGGGGTTCCCTCTGCTGGCGCGAGCTGTGGCGCGATACGGCGACCTTGCGCCGCTGGGAGCTTACGCTGCGCCGCTCGTGCGAGCCGTGGAGGGTACGGCAGTGGATCGGCTTGTGCGGCGTAGACTGGGGATCGCGGCCTCCCGGCGGTACCCACGATTGGTGCGCAACCGGACTGCCGGTCGTCGGCTCAGTCTCTCGACCTCCGGGGAACCGTCCGTCGTTCTCTTCGCCGACTGTTTCACGAAGCACCAGGAACCCGAGATCTCGGAGGCTTTCCGGAAGCTACTTGATGCTGCCGGTGTGAGGTTCGAGGTGCTGGATTGCGGGTGCTGCGGTCGGACGGCGTTCTCCATGGGCGACCTGGGGAGGGCGAGGAAGCAAGCTCAGCAAGCTCTTGAGGAGCTTGCTCCGGTTGCTTCGCGCGGCGGAGACGTGCTGTTCGTGGAGCCAAGCTGCCTTGCGATGGTGCGCGACGACTGGCGTCGCCTTCTCCCGGATGACGTGCGAGTGTCGCTGGTGGCGCAAGCTGCCAGACCGGCGCTCGGGCTAATTGCCGACCTCGCAGACGGTGACCGAATCAGTTTCGCGTCGGGCGGAAGGGCGCTGCTCCATGCGCACTGCCATGAGCGTTCTCTCTCGTTGGCGGGCTACACTGAGCGGGCGCTTCGTTGTGTGCCGGCGCTGGATCTCGAAATCCTCGACGCCGGCTGCTGTGGCATGTCCGGCATCTTCGGGTATGAGGCGGAGCACTACGAACTGAGCGTGGCGATGGCCGAGCGGGCACTGGCTCCGGCGGTTCGAGCCGAAGCACGAGACACATCCATACTCGCCACCGGGACTTCGTGCAGGGTGCAGATCGCCGATCTCACTGATCGTCGCGCTCAGCACCCTATTGTGTTCCTCGCGGAGCGATGCTGCCGCGGGGAGAGTGCCGAGGGATCGCGGTATCCACTCCCACACCGCGAGGAAGGATAGTCGTGGATTGGCTCATCCTGGTCTTTGGCGCGATCGGCATCGTCATCGTCGGTTACGGTTTTGTCGCACTTGTCGCGGAGGCGCATCGTAGTCGTCGGTACACAGACATCGGCCTCGCTGTTCTAGTCGCCGTCGCCATCACGGTATTTCTTCTCGCCTACGGTGACCGATTGCTAAGGTGATTGCGGGTAACGGCCGACGTTGCTTCAGGTGATTGCCGACACGCGTGGACCGGGTGGAAGCTAGGTCCGCACACGACCGGGAACAAGACGCATCGACTGTGCAGGTAAGTGCCCTGTCGGCGCAGGTTCAGGAGGAACGCGATGGCCAAACGGCGCATACTCGTTGTCGATGACGAGGCCGACCTCTGTCGTCTCGTCAGCGAGACGCTTGAGGCCTCCGGATACGATGTGCGCACCGCCGGAAGCGGCGAGGAGGCCATCAGAGCCGCTGGTCTCCAGTTGCCCGAACTCGTTCTTCTCGATGTCATGATGCCGGGCATGGATGGATTCACGGTATACGAGAAGCTGCGTGCCAAACCGGTCGATCTCAGGTCTCCGATTGTCTTCTTGACGGCGCGACGTGAAATCGACGACAAGCTGCTGGGGTTCGAGAAGGGCGCTGCCGACTACATCACGAAGCCGTTCCACTTGAAGGAGTTGCTCGCGCGCGTGAAAGTTCATCTCGGTGAGCTTACGCCGCCGCGTGCCGATACGCCCAACCCGCTCACGGCACGCGAGTTAGAGGTCTTGCGACTCTTGGCGGCCGGGAAGACGTACAAGCAGGTGGCGCATGCGCTGGACTTGTCGCAGAGTACCGTGCGCAATCACCTGCACAATGTCTATCACAAACTGAACGTAGTGGACCGCGCCCAAGCGGTCATCGTCAGTCGAGAGAACGGCTGGATCTAGTCGTTCGTCTCTACGATTGCAGGATGGGCATGTCCGGGAGCTTCCACGTCGTCTGCTCGCGTCGGGACTGGTGGCGTCGGTCGGCGGATGAGCGGAAGATGTCGGCCGGCCGATCGGAGGACCGCCGACTCGCACGTCGGTCCACGATGACGTCGACATCACTGCGTCCGGCGTAGACGTCGCTCAGACGGCGAAAGAAGTACCCTTCGAGTTGCCGTGGTATGACGATGACTCGAGGGTGGGCTTTCTCGGCTACCTCGGCCATATGCAGACCTCCTGTCGGCGTGAGCATACCATGCGGTGTGCGATGGCAGCTTCGCCGCTGTCGCGTCGTCTCCTTGCTCTCGCACGTGACATTCCGATCTGACATCCTCAGTGTAAGCTAGGAACACCTGGAACGGGATGGCATCGCACATGTGGGCCGACTACCATATTCATACTTCGCTGTGCGGCCATGCCGACGGGGATGCTCGCGAGTACGTCGAGCGTGCCATCAAGGTGGGACTCATCGAAATCGGCTTCGCCGACCACCTGCCGTTGTCACAGTACGACCTGCCTGGCTATGCGATGCGCAGGGCCGATGTCGACCAGTATGTCAGCACCGTCCTGAGCTTGGCGCAGGAGTACGCCGAAGACATCCGTATCCTTCTTGGCGGGGAAGTGGACTTCTTCGAAACCTCTGTGGAGCGGGACGCCGAGTTGTTGGCGGAGTATCCGTTCGACTACGCCATCGGCTCGGTTCACTTCGTGCAGGACGGTTTTTCCTATGATCACCCTGATGCGAGTACGGAGATGACGCGTCGGGGCGTCGATGGCGTGTACGTGGCGAGCTACGAACTTGTTGCCAAGGCGGCGCGGACCGGGTTGTTTCGCATCGTTGGCCACCTCGATCTTGCCAAGAAGCACGGACAGAGACCCGTCGATGGCGTCGCTGTCGGTGCCGCCGCGACCACGGCCTTAGAGGCTATTGCGAACGCTGGCGTGGCGCTTGAGCTCAATACCGCCGGGTGGCGCAAGCCGATCGGTGAAGCCTACCCGGCGCCGGATCTCTTGGCGCAGGCGGCCGGGCTGGGTATTCCCCTCGTCCTCGGATCGGATGCGCACCGGCCGGACGATGTGGGATCGGAGTTTGCGCGCGCGGCTTCGCTGGCGCGCTCGTGCGGATACACAGGAGCGCTTCGTCTGTCGTCAGACACGGTTGAACTGTGGGAGCCATGACGATCGGCCGTCGTCTTCTGGCGGTCTACAACCCGCACGCCGCGGGCGGAGGCTACCAGAGGGACATCCCGCTCATTCTTGCGTCGCTAGAGGGTCTGGGGTATGACGTCACCGCGAGAGAGACGCAGGCGGTCGGGCACGCGGTGCATCTGGCGCGTGAGGGTGTTGACTCGGGCTTCGACGTCGTCTGCGCGTTGGGCGGCGACGGGACGGTCAACGAAGCTCTCAATGGGCTGGCGGGCAGCCACGTGCCACTGGCCATCGTTCCAATTGGCACGGTCAACGTCCTGGCGATGGAGCTTGGCATCCCGCTGGATCCTCCAGATGCCGTCCGGCTTCTCGAGACAGGCACCACTACCTCTATCGATCTGGGATTGGCGAACGATCGCTACTTCGGCCTGATGGCGGGAGTGGGCATGGATGCCGCGGTGGTCGCGGGCCTGAGTCCGCTGATGAAGCGGACGCTCAGGGAGGCTGCTTTTGCCGTGCAAGGACTCGCTCACTACCTGAGCCGAGACGATCCTCGCATCCGCGTCGTGTCGGGAGAACGCGAGATCGAGGGCTACTTCGCCGTGTTCGGCAACGCGTCCAACTACGCTGGGGGGTTCGGCATTACGCCGCTGGCGGACATGCGTGACGGGCTCCTGGATGTGTGCGTGCTCAAGGATCGTTCGTTTCTGAGCACGGCAACGTATTGGACGGCCGCGCTCCTCAACGCCCACCTGAGGCATCCGCGCGTCGAATACTTCCGCACGGAAGAAGCAAGTGTGACGTGCATCGAGGAGGGCAGGGAGGTGCTCGTGCAGACCGACGGCGAGGTCGCCGGACGCTTGCCGTTGACCTGCAAGATTGTCCCGCACGCGCTCAAGGTTGTGGTGCCCTGAGGGCCTAGAGACCCATGACTTGGGCCAGTGAGGCGAGACGGTCGGAGTAGTCCTTGCGGATCTTGGCGTCACGCGCACGGAGCTCACTCGGTTCGGCCACCGGAACAACTCGAAAGGCCGGGTTGTCGAAGACGCGGAGCTCGAGCGAGTCGCCTTCTCCATATGGGCGGTCTTTGAAGAGGCGATGCAGGACGTAACGCGTGGCTTGTTCCCCAACAGTGAGAATGTAGTGTGGCGTCGTGATCGACAACTCGCGGGAGAAGTAAGAAAAGCAGTTGTCGAGCTCTTCGCTGGTTGGCTGTCTGACTCCGCTTTCATCTCGTGGGACGCACTTGACCAGCGTGGTGACGTAAACGTTCTCGGCCGCAGTGGCCAGCGCCGGCATGAACTCGGCGAGGTCGTCCAGGAGGGCCGAGCCCGCCGTGCGGCCGAGTGCTTCGTCGGCGACGGCTGGTGCCAGCGAGACGATCATGACGCCGCAATGTGGATGACCGGCTCCCGGGACGGCGCGCTCTCGGTGGGCCGCGATCTGGCTGCAGCGGACGCACTCACTGACGCTGTTCGCGAGCGCCTTGAGTTGTTCGACTGCGTCTTCCATCTCGCTCCCTTCTGTTGATGTGCATGGGCGGCACCACGGGGCGCCTCTGTTGAGACGCTACGCCGGGCCTGTGTTGAGGCGGTACTGGAAACTGAGGGCTTGACTACGTCCTACGAGGGCGAGGAAGAGTTCTTCGTTGAACGGCGCAAGCACGAGCGTGTATGTGCCGAATTCCATGGCGATGTACTTGGCGCCAGTCTCTTCCAGCTCCTCGGCCAGGTGCGCGCTGTTGTCGATGACGGCTCCGGCCTGAGCGGCAAACGCGTCGGCATTGAAGCCTGCCTCCGTATCTGCGGCGATGACGAAACCGTCGCGTGAGATGAGGAGTGCCGCCGCCATGCCGGGAACCTGGCGATAGGGGGCAAGCCGGGTGGCGAGCTTGTTATCTTGCATCGTCACGATGTTGTGAGCGCCGCCTCGACCTGTGCCCGCACTGCGGCGGCGTACTGACTGGCCGATGCATCGTCGATGAATGAGCGACGCATTCCTTCTCGGCTGCCGGCGAGCTCGCTGAGGTAGATGCTCATGCGGGGGATCGGCGAGTGATCGTCGTCGGGCAGCGAGCCCTCCAGCGGTAGCTGAATGAGGGTGTCGCCGCTGAGAAAGAGACGATTAGCCTCGCGACCGGTGAGCTTCACTTGTATGCGGACGACGATGCGGTCGGCGAACTGCTCTTTGGCGACGTCAATGTCCACATCGGCAAGAGTAGCGAGGCAACGGTATGGTGGCAAGACGGGATCGTTGCCTAGTGCGCGTCACTGCGACACGGCAACCAGCGCGAGCTCCTCGGCCGGTGGAGCCGAGAGCGTGATCACTCGCGCATCGGATCTGGCGGCGTCCAGGAGGCTCTCGAGCGAACTCGAAGACACTGCGGTTGCCACGCCGACGATCATTCGGACGTCCTCTCCAGCGCCGAGCTGGTCGGCGGAAGCGCGTGTCGCGGCGAGCATTGACTCGTAGGCTTCCGGTCGGGAGCGCCCGGGCATGACGGCAATGAACGCTTGCGGCTGAATCCTGAAGGCCTGGCCGTCATGCCCGATCTCATTCCTCAGCAGCTCAGTCAGATTCTTCGCGAAGGAGTCCGCTTGGCCTGCGCGCCGGTGTGCGAGACGCCGTCGTGGTCTGTCGAATCGCAGGTAGGCCAGAGACACGCCATTTCCTTGCGCGGCCGCTGCTTCGAGGTGGGCGGAAGCGATTCCCATCACGCGTTCCTCGGCGAAGAGGCCTGTGTGTGGGTCGAGGCGCGGGCTTCTCTGACGTCGCGTGCGGGCCAGTGACAGGCGTTGCGCGGCCGCGACGCCGCCGGTGAGCAGTGTGGCGAAGATGATGACGCCGCCGATTTGGCTGCCGCCCAGTTGAGGGTCGGCAATCTTGAGCACCACGAGGCATGGCAGCGAGGCGGCAACCATGTATGGCCACTCTTGACGCGGAGAGACGGCCAGTTCGCCGGCTATGAGAACCGGTACGGACCAGAGGAGCCAACTGTGGGCTCCGCCCGAGAGCGCGAGCACGCATCCGAGAATGAGCCAATCGACGACGACGAAACTGTGGGCGAAGCGATGCGGATTGCAGCGAGCCACGAGGACGGCGACGACGGCGATAAGAATTCCGAGTACTGCCGGGACGGACGCCACTGGGTCGCCGATGAGCCACGCGCTGGCTGCGAGCAGGACGAAGATGCCACCGCGAAGGCGGGCTCGCAAGAGGGCGGGATGGCGGAGCGGGCGCCGCATGTGCCTCAACGGTAGGTGATCGGAGGAGCGGGTGTTTGGAGCCGGGTGCATGCCATATCGGCATCGTTCGCCGGCGAGCGACACACTCCTTCGCGCAGTTCACTGATGGTGTATCGACCATGAAGCCTCTGCCTGGCTGTTGTCCAGACGTCACAGCGAGATTGCCCTGGTGCAAGCTGGCTACGCGAGAGCGGACGGGTATAATAGGGCTCCCGTGGAACGAACTCCCTACTTCTCCGGTAACGAGGCGATCGCCCATGGCGCTGTGCGCGCCGGTGCTCGCTTTGCCTGCGGCTATCCGGGCACACCGTCGACGGAGATCATTGAGACGGCCGCCAAGCTCGAGCAGATCCATGCTCAGTGGTGCATCAACGAGAAGGTGGCGCTCGAAACAGCCGTAGGTGCCTCACTTGCCGGTTCGCGCACGCTGGTCACCATGAAGCATGTCGGGCTCAACGTTGCCGCGGACCCGTTTATGACCCTGTCGCTGACCGGCGTGAATGCAGGTCTAGTAATCATCTCAGCCGACGATCCCGGCATGCACTCTTCGCAAAATGAGCAAGACAATCGGGCGTACGCCAAGTTCGCCAAGGTGCCGATGCTCGAGCCGTCATGTAGCCAGGAGGCGTACGACTTCCTAGCGGAGGCGTTCGCGCTCTCAGAGGAGTTCGATACGCCTGTGATCCTGCGCACGACCACTCGCGTTTCTCACGGTCGCGGACGGGTGGTTCCTCGTCGCGCCGTTGAAGTGGAGTCACGCGATTACGTTCGCGACGCCGGGAAGTACGTGATGGTGCCCGCGAATGCGCGCGCTCGCAATCGCGTTGTCCTCGAGCGTTTCGAGAGACTACGTGAGCGGGCCGAGCGTACGGAGCTCAACGTGCTTGAGGCAGGGAGCATCGACCTGGGCATCATTGCTTCGGGCATTTCCTACGTGTACGCGAAAGAGGCGTTTCCCGACGCCTGGTTCCTGAAGCTGGGCATGTCCAATCCACTGCCGCACGGCAGAGTGGCCAAGCTCTATCAGCATGTTTCACGTGTGGCGGTCGTGGAGGAGCTCGACCCGTTCATCGAGGATCAGCTCCGCTCGATGAACCTGCCCGTGATCGGCAAGCAGGCCATTCCGGCCGATGGTGAGATTGACCCAGATCTAGTACGCCAGTCGCTTGAGCCTCTTCTCAAACGGCGACCTACGCGTCGACGTCGGCTGCAGGCCCCTTTGCCTCTTAATCTCTCGTCTCCACCTCCCGCGCCGGAGTTGCCGGTGCGTCCGCCGGTCCTGTGTCCGGGGTGTTCTCACCGTACCGTCTATTCTGCACTGCGTCGGCATCGTTTGGCGGCGATGGGCGACATCGGCTGTTACACGCTCGGTGCGTTGCCACCGCTCACGGGGCTTGATGCGTGCCTCTGCATGGGCGCGAGCATTGGTATGATGGCGGGTTTCAATAAGGCTCTTGGCCGCAAAGCCGCCGTCGGTGTGATCGGCGACTCGACGTTCTTCCACTCCGGCATCACACCTCTCATCGACGCTCAATACAATCAAGCCGAAGGCCTCGTCATGGTGCTCGACAATCGCACTACCGCGATGACCGGTCACCAAGGACACCCCGGCACCGGTCTTCAGGCTGAGGGCCAGTTCGGACCCGCAACGGATATTCAGCGGCTGTGCGAAGGAATCGGCGTGCGCTGCGCCACTATCGACGGGCACGACTTCAAGGCGCTGGACACAGCTATTCGTGACGAGATCGCTGCGGAAGGGCTTGGTGTCATCGTCGCGCGGGCGCCATGTGCTCTCACGGTTCGCGAGAAAGCGGGTCGGGTTGTCGTCGACGAGGAGCGCTGCAACCTCTGTGGCGTCTGTCTCAAGATCGGCTGTCCCGCGCTGGTGCCAGGCGACACGGCGATGACCGTGTCAGATGTCTGCACGGGCTGTTCGCTCTGTGTAGAGACGTGTCGGCGCAAGGCGTTGAGCCTCGTTGTTGCAGACAGCTCCAGGGTGAGGGGTCGCGAGTGAGCGGCACGACAACGGTCTCGATCGTTGGAGTTGGCGGCCAGGGGATTCTGCTTGCCGCCGCGGTGCTCGCCGAGACCGCGACCACTGCCGGGTACGACGTCAAGTCGAGCGAAGTCAAGGGCATGTCACAGCGCGGCGGGAGTGTGCTGAGCTCAGTGCGTTTTGGGGAACACGTGTGGTCGCCGGTTGCTCGTCGCGCCGACGTCGTGATCGCGGTTGAGTTGCTCGAGGGGCATCGTGCTCTCGATCATCTCGAACACGACGGGACGCTTGTCTGCGCTGTCACCACGCGCATCGCTCCGGGGAGCGTGCTCCGGCGCGAGGCGGCATACCCGGAGGGCTTGGAGGAAGCGGCAAGACAACGCGGCGTACGCCTTATCTCGGTGGACGCGGAGCGTCTGGCTCGTTCGGCGGGCTCAGAACGAGCCGCGAATGTCGTGCTCTTGGGTGCCGCGAGCGCCGTTCTCCCGTTCGCCGACACTGCCTGGCAAGAGGGTCTTGCGGCAGTTGTGCCCGCCAAGATATTGGAGTTGAATCAGCGAGCGTTTGCCTTTGGGCGATCAGTCGGCGAGCGGGGGGTATCGACATGAAGGTGCGACAGCTCACCGTCTTTCTGGAGAACCGTAGTGGCCGCCTTGCGGAGGTAGCGGACATCCTTGGAAAGGCGGGGATCAACATCCGCGGATTCTCGACGACAGAGGCGTCAGAGTACGGGATCGTACGTCTCATACTCACGGATCCTGTGGCCGGCCGCCAGCTTCTCCACGACGCCGGGTTCACTACACACTTCTCCACGGTCATCTGTGTGCGGGTGCCGGACGAGCCCGGTGGGCTCGCTCGCGTTCTCGATCAGCTTGCGGAAGCCGGCGTGTCCATCGACTATCTCTACAGCATCTCCTTCCAGAACATCTGCTTTGCTGTGCGCGATGTTGACCGCGCCATCGAGCTCCTCAGTGACAAGGTGACGTTGCTGACCGACGAGGAGGTGCAGGGCCTGTGAGCGCATCACAAGAGCACCTCACTCCCGACCAGCACGGCGGCCTTCTGTGGCAGCCGGAGGCGGAGACGATGCCGCGAACCGAGCTTGTGGCACTCCAGATCGAGCGCCTTCAGCGTGTGCTTCGGAACGCAAACGAGAACGTGCCCTATTACCGCAAGAGTCTGGCCGCTGCCGGCGTGACCCCAGCAGACATTGCCTCCATCGAGGATATCGCGCGGTTACCGTTCACAACCAAGACAGATTTGCGTGACCACTATCCGTTCGGGATGTTCGCGCGGCCGCGGACCGAAATAGTGCGCGTGCATGCGTCATCAGGCACGACCGGAAACCCCACGACTGTCGGCTACACGCGTTCGGACATTGAGGTCTGGGGCGATCTCATTGCGCGGACGCTCGCTGCCGGCGGCGTCAGGCCGGGCGATCTCCTGCACAACGCCTACGGGTATGGGCTCTTCACCGGCGGACTGGGGCTTCATTTCGGCGCCGAACGACTCGGCTGCACCGTTGTGCCCATCTCGGGCGGCAACACGGAACGGCAGTTGAAGATTATGCGTGACTTCGGCGCGACCGCACTGAGTTGTACGCCCTCCTACGCGATGTACCTTGGCGATGCCGCTCGTGATCGCGGACTGCGACCGGAGGATCTGCCAATTCGCGTCGGGTTCCACGGCGCCGAGCCGTGGACCAACGAATTGCGAGTACAGATTGAAGCGGCACTGGGCATCGATGCGCTCGACATCTACGGGCTGTCGGAGATGGGCGGTCCCGGGGTCTCATTCGAGTGCCTCTGCAAGACTGGCATGCACGTCAACGAAGACCACTACTACGCGGAGATCATCGATCCAGATTCGCTCCAGCCGCTGCCTCACGGCGAGGTCGGCGAACTCGTCTTCACGGCGCTATCGCGCGTCGCGCAGCCACTCATACGCTACCGCACGCGCGATCTCTGCAGCCTCGACTCGACGCCTTGTCCCTGTGGGCGCACGTCTCTGCGCATGACGAAGCCCATCGGGCGCAGCGACGACATGCTCATTATCCGCGGTGTCAACGTCTTCCCGAGTCAGATCGAAGAGGTGCTCATGAGCATCCCGGAGATCGAGCCCCACTACCAGATCGTGGTCGATCGTGAGGGCTATCTGGATGTCATCGAGGTCTGGGTTGAAGTTGGAGAAGACGTGTTTGCGGAGACCATGGGTGATCTTGAACGTTTTCAGCGCAAGGTGCAGACGAAGCTCTTCAACGTCTTGAACATACAGGTCGCGGTCAAGCTCAAGGAACCGCGTACCATCCAGCGCTCGGAGGGCAAAGCGGTCCGCGTAGTCGACAAGCGCAAGCTGCTCTAGCCGGCAACAGCGTAACGCAGAAAGACGGGCGGGGCCGACCACAACGTGGTGGCTCCGCCCGCCCGTTCGTGTGCAGTGGCGGTGCTGCTAGAGATTCAAAGTCCGTGCGAGCCAACTAGCCAGGGCGCCAACGACCCCGGTGGAGCCGTCGCCGGTGAGCGACTCGTCAGCGCCTAACGTTGATGACTCGGTCACGAGCTTGAGAAGTCCGTCCTGGCCCATGGCGGCCGCCGACTGAGTGGGTTTCGGGGTCTGGGTGGCCGTTGGTGTTGGCGTGGGCGTGGGTGTCTTCGTCGCCGTCGGCTTGGGTGTTGGGGTCTTCGTCGGATTGGGTGTTATGGTCTTCGTAGCCGTCGGCGATGGAGAAGCGCTTTCTGAGGGCGACGCTGACGCTGAGGGAGAAATCTTTGAGTAAGCGCCGTCCCAAGGAGTGAACGACCAGGGCACCGACTTGAAGCTGGGATGAGGACCGTCCTTGGTGGCATAGGCGAAGAACTTGGCCCACACGGGTGCGCAGTAGGTACCGCCGAAGGTCGAGGAGCCCATTGACGTGCGTTCGTCCATGTCGCCCATCCAGACAGCGGCCGCTAGTTGCGGCGTGTAGCCGCAATACCAGGCATCGGCGTTGTCTTCAGAGGTGCCGGTCTTGCCTGCACGAGCGTAAGGGAAGTAAGCGCCCACTGACGATGCCGTGCCACCTGGTCCTGGCGGCCCCGTAAGTACGTCGGTAACGACGCTGGCGACGCCGGCGGGAATTACGCGTGAGCCCTTGGTCTTTGGCTTCCAGTCGACGTCTCCGTTGGGGAGCACAACCTTCACGATCGCTTGCGGCTTGTGGTAGATCCCGCCGCTGGCCAAAGTTGCGTATGCGGTTGCCATTTCCATGGGCGTGACTTCGGAAGAACCCAGGGCGATAGACGGGACCTCCCGGAGGTCGCTGGTTATGCCCATCTTATGGGAGACGCGGGCGATGTTCGAAGGTCCGACATCGATGGCGAGTTGTGCGTACACGACGTTGTCCGAGATCGTCGTTGCCAGGGACACGGATTCTGGTCCGCCGCTTCCATCGCCGTTGACCACCCAAGGAGCGCTACCTGGGATGGAAAGGATCATGGGACTCTTAGACGAGTAGTAGGTCGTGTAGGGATTCATGCCCTGCAGGACGGCTGTCGTCAGTACGAAGGACTTCATCGAGGAGCCTGGTTGCCGCTTGGCCTGCGAGGCAAGGTTGTACTTTTGCTCCTTGTAGTCGAGACCGCCGACCATGGTGCGGATGTACCCGTTGGCCGGATCGACGGCGACGAATGCCATCGACGGCTTGAAGCCGAAGTAGAGCGATTCGGTTTGGTCTTTGACGAGGTCGATGGCCTTGGCCTGCCAGTCCATGTCGATGCTCGTGTAGACCTTGAGGCCGCCCTCGAAGACCATCCGGCTGCCATAGTGCTTCGTGAGGATGCGGGTGACGTAGTCGGTGAAGTAGTCGGCAAGGCTGTTGTTGAGCGTCGGCGGGTGTTGGTACACACCCAGCTTACGCTTGCTGTAGCGATCGGCCTGATCCTGCGTGATGTAACCCTGATCGGCCATGAGGTAGAGGACCTTGTTGCGTTGGATCTTTGCTTCAGTGGGGTTGATTGTGGGCGAGTAGTCGCTCGGGAACTTTGGCAAGGCGGCGAGGAGCGCCGCCTGGTCAACGGTGAGTTTTGCCGCTGTCTTGTGGAAGAAGGTGCGCGCCGCGGCCTCCACTCCATAGGCGCCATCGCCGTAGTAGATGGTGTTGAGGTACTCGGTGAGGATCTTGTCCTTCGACCAGCGATCCTCCAACTGCCAAGCCAGTGCCGCTTCGCGCAACTTGCGTGAGTAGGTACGTTCGTCGCGGCGGTACGCGTTCTTCACGAGTTGCTGGGTGATCGTTGATCCGCCTTCAACAACCCGACCTGCCTGGATGTTCTTGATCATTGCGCGGGTGATGCCCTGGAAGTCGACGCCGTGATGGCTGTAGAAACGTTCGTCCTCGACGGCGACAGTGGCCTGCTTCATGATGTCGGGGATCTTTCCGCTGCCAACCTGAACCCTGTTCTGGTCGCCGTGCAGCTCCGCGATCTTGTTTCCGTGGCGGTCGTAGATCGTCGTGTTGAGGGCATTTGGCTTGCGCTCGAGATCGTCGAGAGAAGGCAGCGTGCGCGAGACGGCGACGATGGCGCCGACACCGAGAGCGATCGCGGCCACGAAGGCCAAGAGCAGGACGATAACGGTGACCCTCAGCCAGACGCGTTTGCGACGTTTGGGCCGTGCCTGCTGGCGCTGGCGCTGCCGGCGGCGGAGCTCCTCGGAGGTTCCGGAGTAGTGCTTCCGATCAGCCATAGTCCCTCATTGTACTCGATGCTCTGTGTCCGACGACTGTTGGTAGCCGCAGTTGACGCTCTGACCACTGGCAGTGACGCGCGAGCGCGGCGAAAGGTTCGAGTCGGACAGGCGTCCTGGGCAGGACGTGGTTACGTCGCGCCGGCGGGTTTGGCGTCATCCTTCGCGCCCACGGAGCCGGTTCCTTTGGGCTGGACCAAGCGCGCGAGCGGAATCGACACCTCGTAGAGAATGAGAAGCGGGATGAGCATCAGGATCATCGAGAAGACGTCCTGCCCCGGCGTGAGAAGTGCGGCGGCCAACGCATTGATGACGATCGCGTAGCGACGATGGCGGCGAAGGAACTTGTCGTCAATGACGCCGACTTTGGCGAGTAGGACCAAGATGACGGGCATCTCGAAGATGGCGCCGAACGCAAGGATGAAAAGCGCCACGAAGGTGAAGTACTCGTTGGCTCGATTCTGAACGTTGAACGTTGTGCCGCCGAAGCTCAGGAGGAATGTGAGGCCCTTTGGGAGGACGATCAGGTAGCCAAACGCGACACCGATCAGGAACAGCGCCGCGGTTGCGATGACGACCGGGTAGAAGTACCGCTTCTCTGTGCTGGTGAACGCTGGGCCCACGAACGCCCAAAGCTGGTAGATGAGGAAGGGCGACGTGGCGATGAGGCTGGCAATGACCCAAACCTTGAGACTCACCATGAATGGCTCAACGGGGCTGAGCGTGATGATCTGGTAGGAATCGGCTTGCAGATTGGGCACCTGCCTGAGCGGGTGCAAGAGGAGGTTGAATACCTGGTCGTTGAAGATCGCGGCGACGATAATGCCTGTCGTTACTACGACGATGGACCAGAACACGCGCTTGCGGAGCTCATCCAGGTGCTCGAGGATGGTGAAGGTTTCTTCTGGCTTGACGGGCATGCGCGTCGGCCGGCTCTCAGGCGTGGGATGAGTCGGATTGCGCCAGTGGTTCCGCTGCGAGCTGATCAGTCACGGGCGGCTGGTCGGCCGACGGCTCTGTCGTCGAGTCCGCGTCCACCGAAGCACTCTGCTGCGACGAGGATTCTCCGTTTGGCGACAGGTCCGGCGATGGGTCGTCGGAAGCGATCTCTCGCCGGGGCGGCACTTCGCCGGACGTCGCGGCACTTGATGCTGTGCTCTCCTCGTCGCCCTCGTCGTCCGACACCTCACGCGCCCTAGTGTCGTCAGGGGAGCTCACGGCCACGTCGGTTGGCGCTGTGGAGGACGGTTCGGCGGCTGTGCCGCTTTCTTCGGGCGCACTCGAGTCAATCGACGGATCGGCGTGGGGTTCCGCCGGCGGGGAATCGGCCGACGGAGACTCGTCCGGGGACGACGTGTCGGCGACTGGAACGACGGGGGCGATGGCGGTGCTCGCGGACCCAGTTGGGGCTGAACTCTCGTCGAGCGCTTTGAGATCGGCGTTCACGCTCGACTGGAGGTCCTTGACGTCGAGACTCAAGCTTGAACGAAGGTCCTTGACGTCGGCCGCGACGTCGTCGATTCCGAGGTCGGCACGCGCCGCTGCTGTTGCCTTCTTGAGTTCCCTCACGGCTTGCCCGAGGCTTCGGCCGGCCTGAGGGAGCCGCTTGGGGCCGAAGATGAGCAGGGCGAGGATCAGCACGACTGCGATCTCCATGGGGCCGATGTTCACGCGCGCGTCCTTGGCTCGAGTGTTCGTAGGTTCATCTTAGGGAGGACGGGGAAGCCGGTCAACGCGACTGCCTGACGAATCGTCGCTCGTCAAGGTCAATCGCTCCAACCTCCGGCACGGCGCAGGGATCCCATCGGAAAGCCCTGCACACCGCGCCGATCGCAGATTGCCGCAGGCGCCCCTGGGAGTTGCGGCGAGAAAGCCGCGTTTGATACACTGGCGCCCCAGTGACTCGGCCCGGAATCGTTCCGGTGTTCGGGTCCTTCCCTTTTCTCGAGGCTGGCTGCGATGACAGAGGCGTACCTCACCAACTGGTTGTACATCTGGCTGTTCATCGTTGCTGGCGCCGCGCTGGTCGTGCTCATTCTGCTGACGGCCAGAGTCGTCAATCCCGAGAATCCCACGCCGGAGAAGCTCGCTCCGTACGAATGCGGTATTCCTCCCTTCGGGCTTCCGTGGTCGCCTTTCGCGGTGCGCTACTTTGTCTTCGGCCTTCTCTTCCTCGTCTTCGATGTGGAGTCTGTCTTCCTCTTCCCATGGGCGATCGTCTTTCAGGGGCTGGGTGCGGCCGGATTCGTTGAGATGCTCATCTTCATCGCCGTGCTGGCGGTTGGTCTCGTGTATGCATGGAAGAAGGGAGCCCTGGAATGGGCCTAGCTGGTGGGAAAGCATCGCGAGGCATGCTGCGCTACCCGAAGATCGAGAACTTCCAGGAGCCCAACGTCATCACGACGACAACCGACCTGCTGTTCAGCTGGGCGCGCTCCCACTCCGTCTTTCCCTTCCAATACGGGCTGGCGTGCTGCGCGATCGAGATGCTGAGTTCCGGCTTCGCGAGGTTCGACATTGCGCGCTACGGCATGGAGATCTTTCGACCCACACCCCGGCAGTGCGATCTGATGATCGTGGCGGGCACTCTCAACGAGAAGATGGCCCCGGTGCTCCTGCGCCTGTATGAACAGATGTCGGAGCCGAAGTGGGTGATCAGCATGGGGGCTTGCGCCAACAGCGGAGGGCCGTTCTACGACGGCTACAACGTCGTCAACGGCGTGGATAAGATCGTTCCGGTTGACGTGTACATTCCGGGCTGTCCACCGCGGCCCGAGGCGCTGTTCCAGGGACTGCTCGAGCTGCAGAAGAGGATTCAGCAGCACTCGTTCGTCCCGCTTCAGCCCGCGGCGGCTGCGGAGGCCTAGCAATGGCATTGGATGTTGGTGCCAACCCGATGAGTGTCGATGCGATCGCTGCACATCTGGAGCAGGTCTACGCAGGCCAGCTCGGCCGGGTCGCTGTCCAGTCCGCGGACACGGTCGTTGCGCACTGCGCTGAACAGTCTCTGCGTGACACAGCTGAGCACCTCAAGAACGACGCGCTTACTGGGTACGGAACCCTCACGTTGATTACGGCGGTCGACCTCGGCGCACAGCTCGAGAGCGTGTACCACCTCTATAGCTGGAAGACGAACACCTACCTGTGTCTGCACGTTGCCGTGGCGCGTGATGCTGCCGAGATCGACACTGTCTGCGACATTTGGCCGGCGGCCGACTGGCTGGAGCGCGAGGCCTGGGACATGATGGGCATCCGCTATCGTCGCCACCCTGATCTTCGGCGGATCCTGCTGCGCGACGATTTCGTGGGCCATCCGCTGCGCAAAGACTACGTTGATACGGCTGAGAACCACCCGCATGTTTGATCAGTTCGCGACAGTCGAACCGGACGAGGCCGTGAAGCTTGCTCAGCGGCGAATCGAGGAAGCTCAGGCTCAGGGCGAGGGCTCCAACCTCGCCGGTCTCACCTTCAACGAAGTCATCGTCAACATGGGACCGCAGCACCCGTCCACTCACGGTGTGTTGCGCCTCGTTGTTACGCTGGACGGCGAGCTGGTCAAGGATGTGATCCCAGTTGTGGGCTACCTGCACCGCTGCAAGGAGAAGCTCGCCGAGAAGCGCACGTACTACCAATACATTCCGATCACCGACCGCACTGAGTATCTCGCCGGCATGAACTGCGAGTGGGGGTACGTGATGACGGTCGAGCAGCTCGCCGGAATCAGGCCGACGCGACGGGCGGAGTTCATCCGCGTCATCATGGCGGAGCTCAACCGCATCGCCAGCCACCTGGTCGCCATCGGGACCTTCACTGCGGATCTCGCGCCATTGGGGACGGCGATGGTGTTCTACATGTTCCGTGACCGCGAGATGTTCCTTGATCTCCTCGAGAGCGTGAGCGGGGCGCGGATGATGTTCAACTACTTCCGCTTCGGCGGCGTACGCTTCGATCTGCCGAACGGCTGGGTCGAGCGTTGCCGCGAGGTCCTGCAGAAGTTCCCCAAGTGCATCGACGAGTACGAAGCGCTTGTGGGCACGAATGCCATCTTCTTGGAGCGCTGTGTCGGTAAGGGCGTCATCTCGCAGCAGGATGTGGTGGACTTCGCGATCACCGGTCCCAATGCACGGGCCTCCGGCGTGCCTCACGACCTGCGGCGTACACGACCCTATTCGGTGTATCCGGAACTAGATTTCGATCTGCCGCTGGGCGAGCATGGCGACATCTTCGATCGCTACCAGGTGCGCATCGACGAAATGCGCCAGTCGGTGCGGATCATCGAGCAGGCGCTCGACATGCTCCCAAAGGGTCCCGTGCAGGTGGGATCACTGCGTGCTCCTTACGCGATTGCGCCACCGCCAGGCGAATGCTACGCATCGCAAGAGAACCCGCGCGGTGAGTACGGCACCTATGTCGTGAGCGACGGGTCGCGATATCCGTACCGGCTGAAATTCCGCGACCCCTGCTTCATGAATCTCCAGATCTTTCCCAAGCTTCTGCGCGGCAACAAGATCGCTGACGCGGTTGCTATCTCCGGCAGCATGGATCTCGTTCTCGGAGGCATCGACCGATGAGCGGTCTGCTACAGGACGTGGGACGCGCGGTGCTCTTCGTTGTTATCGCATACAGCGTGGTGATGGTGTCGGCGCTCGTCAACATCGTGTTCGAGCGCCGTGTGCTTGGCTTCCTCCAGGATCGCTTGGGCCCGAACAGAACCGGCCCTGAAGGCGTCCTTCAGAGCGTTGCCGACGCTGTCAAGATGCTCGGCAAGGAGGACTTCCGGCCGCGGCTGGCAGACCGCTACCTATTCACCTTGGCCCCCGTCATGGTGATGATCGGGGCCGTCGCGATCCAGATCGTCGTGCCGTACACAAAGGGATTGGTCGCGACGGGACTCGACGTAGGCGTTATCTTCATCGTCGCTATCACGGGTTTCACTACGCTGGCGATTCTGATTGGCGGATGGGCATCGTTCAACAAGTACTCTCTCGTCGGCGCTCTCCGTGGTGCCGCTCAGATGGTGAGCTACGAGATCCCGATGATTCTCGGCTTGCTTGTTGTCGCGATGGTTGTCGGATCATTGCGGCTTACTGATGTCGTTGCCGCCCAAGCAGGCTACAAGTGGATCGTGTTCTACGCGCCCTTCACCTTCCTGATCTTCTACATCGCATCGATTGCAGAGCTCAATCGCGGGCCGTTCGATCTTCCTGAGTCCGAATCGGAGCTCGTATCGGGATATGGCACGGAGTACTCGGGCATGCGCTTTGGCATGTTCTTCCTCAACGAATACGCCGGGCTTACGGTGATGTCGATGATCGCGGTGACTCTGTTCTTCGGCGGATGGCACGGTCCGTTCGAGGATGCCGTTCGTTTCTGGGGTGTCTCTTGGCTGCCCTTGGTTTGGTTCATGGCGAAGACGTACGCCCTGGTGTTTGTCTTGGTCTGGATCCGCCTCTCGCTGCCGCGTCTCCAGGTCGACCAGCTCATGGCGTTCGCCTGGAAGATCTTGATTCCGCTCGGCCTCGTCAACATCCTCGCCACCGGCGCGGTCATGCTGTGGGTGCCGCAATGGCGTTGGGGGCTCGCGGTCTTCAGTTGGGTGGCGCTGGCGGCATTCGTCGTGCTCTTTGATCCGGTTCTCAAATGGCGTCTGCGCAAGCGCCGTGCGCGCGTACCGGTGGTGAACGCCTAATGCTCGGCATGCTCAAAGCGATGCGGACTACTATCCGCCATCTGCCAATGAAGAAACTCACCGTCGAGTACCCAGAGAAGCATGAGGTGCTGCCGGAGCGTAGCCGCGGGATCTTCCGCGTTGTCGTCAATCCTCTCAGCGGCGAGGCGCGGTGTCGCTCGTGCACATTGTGCGAGACGAACTGTCCCGTGCAGGTCATTCGCGTGGAGCATTCCAGCAAGTACGAGCTGCCGGCGCCGAGCCTGGCGCGCCTCACGCGCGCCCGTCTCGGCGCACAGCCGCTCGCCGACCTCGATCTCTTGGCCCCGGTGATCGAGGACTACCACGCGCGAGGGACCGGATTGATCGGCATCCTGCAGAACACGCAGGAGATCTACCGCTACCTGCCGCGCACGGCGCTCGAGGAGATCGCACTGCAGACCGGTATCTCCTTGGCTCAGATCTACGGTGTGGCGAGCTTCTACAACCAGTTCCGACTTACTCCGACCGGCGATTGCATCATCGAGGTATGCCACGGCACGGCTTGTCACGTCGCGGGCTCCGCCAAGATCAGCGAGGCATTGTCTGAGGAGCTAGGCATCCCCGAAGGCAAGACGACGCGCGACATGAAGTTCTCGCTGGCGTCGGTGGCATGCATGGGCGCGTGTTCTCAGGCGCCAGTCATGCGAGTGGGCGAGCAGACGTTTGGTGGTCTCACTCCTGACCGAACACGGAAGATCGTGCGCGATCTCATGGGTCAAGCCGGTGCGGCCAGGGGATGAGCAGGAGGCCCTCATGACGCGTCCGGACGTGCTGGGCGAGCAGAACGAGAAGGGGCACTCCGTGCGAGTGGCGGAGATCGACGGTGGTCGGCTCCGTGTGTCCGTGTGCTCGGGTACGTCGTGCACGTTTGCTGGCTCTTCGGCGGTGTATGAGGCGTTCGTCCAAGCAGTCGCTGACGCCGGGCTGAGTGAGACGGTGCAAGTCGCCATTGTCGGGTGTCACGGCCTGTGCTCCATGAGCCCAGTGGTCGTTATGGGCGACGACACGCTCTACGGTCATCTCCGTCCTGATGATGTCGCCACGGTTGTCGAGCAGCACCTCAAGTCAGGTGTCCCCGTGGAGAAGTTCCTCTACAAGGACCCGCAGACCGGTGCGTCGGTTCGTGACTGGCACGATATCGAGTTCTACCGGCGCCAAACGCGTATCGCGCTCCGTCACGTCGGTCACATCAACCCGGAGAGCATCGACGAGTACATGGCGACGGGCGGATACGCAGCGGCGCGCACGGTCTTGACTCAGCGAACCCCAGAGTGGGTGATCCAAGAGGTGGCCGACTCAGGCATTCGTGGACGCGGTGGGGCGGGGTTCTCGACGGGTGTCAAGTGGAAGCTGGCGCGACAGTCGCGCGGCGACGAGAAGTACATCATCTGCAACGGCGACGAAGGCGACCCCGGGGCGTTCATGGACGCGTCGATCATGGACGGCGATCCGCATGCGGTAATTGAGGGCATGCTCATCGGCGGCTACGCAATCGGTGCGCGAAACGGTTACATCTACGTTCGCGCCGAGTATCCACTGGCGGTTCGGCGTCTGACCAAGGCGCTCAGCGACGCCGAGGCCGCCGGCATGCTCGGCGACGATGTCTTCGGAAGCGGTTGGAGCTTCCACCTCAAGCTCAAGTTGGGGGCCGGCGCCTTCGTGTGCGGCGAGGAGACGGCGCTGATTGCCTCCATCGAAGGTCGTCGTGGCATGCCACGCACGAGGCCGCCCTTCCCGGCAGTGAGTGGCCTTTGGGGTAAGCCGACCAGCATCAACAACGTCGAAACTTTCGCGAATATCCCTTGGATCGTGGCTCACGGCGCGGCGGCATACTCCGAAATCGGTGTCGAGGGTTCCCAGGGAACCAAGGCATTCAGCCTCGCTGGGAAGGTCGTGAATGGGGGCCTGGCCGAGGTGCCGATGGGCCTGAGTCTTCGTGACGTCGTCCACCGGATTGGGGGCGGCGTCAAGAATGGACGGCAGCTGAAGGCCGTGCAGTTGGGTGGCCCCTCGGGAGGTTGCGTCCCCGCAAGCATGCTCGACACTCCAGTCGACTACGAGAGTCTCGCGGCGACCGGAGCTATGGTCGGATCGGGCGGCATGGTCATCGTGGATGATCAGACGTGCATGGTCGACATGGCTCGCTTCTTCTTGGCGTTCACGCAGAGTGAATCGTGCGGCAAGTGTGTCCCATGTCGGCTGGGCACAAAGCGAATGCTCGAGGTGCTCGACCGAATCGTCGCCGGGAATGGCCGACCGGGTGACGTCGAGTTGCTGGAAGAGATGAGCGCGCACGTCATCGAGGGCAGTCTGTGCGCGCTCGGCGGCACAGCTCCCAACCCCGTGCTGACGACGATCAAGTACTTCCGCAAGGAATATGAGGCGCATGTCAACGAGAAGCGTTGTCCCGCCAAGTCGTGCAAAGCGCTAATTCGTTATGTCATCGACCCCCAGGCTTGCACTGGGTGCACGTTGTGCGCGAAGAAGTGCCCCGTCACGTGTATCAGCGGAGAGCGCAAGCTCCCCCACGTAATCGACCAAGATGCGTGCACCAAGTGCGGGACATGCTTCGAGGCGTGCAAGTTCAACGCAGTCGTGGTTCTCTCCGGCGCAGCGGAGCTCGCGGCGATGGAGAGCGAGGAGTAGCGCTCGATGGCAGTGTACCGCGAGGATAGCGAACGCCCTCTGCTCAGGCCGGGCCAGCTGCTCATCGAGATCGATGGGCAGGAAGTGGTGTGCGAGCGCGACGAGACGGTGCTGGCCGTCGCGCGTCGTATCGGCATCCATATTCCTACACTCTGCAATGATCCACGCCTACCTGCCTCGGGTGCTTGCCGGTTGTGCATCGTCGAAGTCGAGGGCGCGCGCAAGGTCATGACGAGCTGCACCACGGTCGTTGCGGAGGGCATGGTGGTGCGCACCAACACTGACAAGGTGCGTGCCATGCGGCATTTCTATCTCGAATTGCTGCTGAGCGATCACAACTCGTTCTGCACCCCACCCTGTCGTGATGCTTGCCCGACGCATATCAAGATCCCGCAGTTTCTCGACTTCATCGCACACCGCGACTACGAGAACGGCGTCCGCAAGCTGCGTGAGGATCTGCCCTTCCCCGCGGTGCTCGGTCGAGTCTGCCCACGCCCCTGTGAGGGGCCGTGTCGCCGGCAACTCGTCGACCAGTCGATCACGATCTGCCAGCTCCACCGCTTCATGGCCGACCAATGTCTTGATGAGGAGCAAGAGGGCGAGCTGTTGCTCCCGGTGGAGCCTGCCGCGGATTCCGGAAAGCGCATCGCGGTCGTTGGGGCCGGTCCGGCCGGGTTGGCGGCGGCGTTCTATTCGCGTCTCGAGGGACACGCGGTGAAGATGTTCGAGGCTCAACCCAAGGTAGGGGGCATGCTCCGCTACGGCATTCCCAGCTACCGCCTGCCGCGAGCTGTGCTTGAGAAGGAGACGAATGTCCTGTGGCGTCTCGGCGTGGAACTCCAGGTCAACAGCCGTCTTGGGGTCGACTTCGAGCTCGAGGATCTGCTGGAGTCGTACGACGTCGTGTTCTTGGCGCTGGGTGCATTCAACTCGAACGACATGCGCATTCCGGGTGAGGATGCGGTGGGTGTTGTGACCGCGGTCGACTTCCTCGGCGATCTCGAACGTGATGGCGATGTACACGTCGGTGAGCGAGTGACCGTCATCGGCGGCGGGTTCACGGCCATGGATGCATGTCGAACGGCAGTCCGCAAGGGAGCCACGGAGGTCACGTGCCTCTATCGGCGGTCGCGAACGGAAATGCCGGCGCACAAGAGTGAGGTGGATGAAGCGGAAGAAGAGGGCGTCAGGCTGGAGTTGCTGTGTGCGCCCGTCCGTGTAGTGACCGACGACGCCAATCGGGTGACGGGCATCGAAATGCAGCGGATGCAGCTTGGTGAGCCGGATGCGTCTGGTCGCCGCCGGCCCGTTGCGATCGAGGGCTCTGAGTTCGTTGTGGAGTGCGACCAGGTCATCACCGCCATCGGTCAGTACCCGAACCTTGACGGAACGACCGAGGAACAAGGGATTGGTCGCACGAAGTGGCGCACTATCAAGGTCGATGACTGGACGTATCAAACTGCGAACCCTCGCGTGTTCGCTGGCGGAGACGCCGTCCTGGGTGCGCAGACGGTGATCCAGGCGGTCGCCCAGGGCAAGAAGGCAGCGTGGAGCATGGATGCCTTCTTGCGCGGGGAAGATATGGCGCAGGTCTCGGATCAGCTGGCGAAGCTCAAGGCGCGTCCGTTTCTCGACGCGTTGGATAGCAAGCGGGGGATCGACCCGCACATCACGCGCATGGCCGAGATTCCGCCTGTCTTCATCGACATGACGACTGATGTGAGCCAGCCGCGCGCTGCCGTGGACATGCCCATGCTTAGACCAGAAGAGCGTCGATGCACCTTCGAGCAAATCGAGCTGGGCTTCGGCGAGGACGTGGCTGTCGAGGCGGCGGCACGCTGTCTGGACTGCTACTGCCCCTCCAACGGTACGTGCTTGCTCCAGCGGCACAGCATCGAGTACGAGGTGTTCAGCAATCGCTTCCACGGGGCGTCCGCTCACGACTACCCGGCGGATTTCCGGCACGACTTCATCATGCGCGAACCCAACCGTTGCATCAATTGCGGGCGTTGCGTGGCAATCTGCCGGACCGAGGTGGGGGCGAGTTGCTACGATTCGATGGGTCGCGGCTACGATACGATTGTCAGCACGGCGGATAACCTTCCGCTGCAGATGGTGGGATGCGTGTCATGTGGCAAGTGTGCCGTGACCTGTCCGACAGGCGCCATCGTTACGAATCCACGAACCCTCGAGCGCTATGGGTTGGATGTGAGTCGCTGCATGTTCTGCGGCGAATGCGTCGAGGTGTGTCCGTATGGGGCGCTGGAGCAGAAGAGCTACTTCGAGCTCGCCAGCTTCGACCGGCCTGAGCTCGCTGGCGAGTCCCTCTACGTGCGCGAACCGAATCGAGGGGATGCGCTGCGCGAGACGGTAACGGATCTTGTGCCCCACGTTCTTGATGCGGAGACTGGCAACGGATGGGTCTGGTCGCCGATCAAGGACGATCCCGTGGACTTCGATCAGCCGGAGGAGGTCTCCTAGTGCCAGGCGGCGATTTCCATCCTTATCTCTTCGTTATCGTCGCCGCCTGGGTGCTGGTCTGCGCTCTCGGTGTGGTTGCCCTGAAGAAGGTCATGTACTCGGCCGTTGCCATGGTGCTCTGTTTTCTCGGTGTCGCGTTCGCCTACGCGCTCCTGCATGCTGAACTTCTCGCCGTCGTTCAGATCCTGGTGTACGTAGGGGCGATATCGATAGTGGTGATCTTCGCGATCATGCTCACCGACGTGCAGAGCGGCGGACTTAGGTTGTTCTTCAACCGCCAGGCAATCGTGGCTGCTGTTGTGGCCGTGGCCGCGGCGGCGGCGATTGTTGCGGCAATCGTCGCCGACGACTTGAGCGAGGCCACGGCGAAGGTCCGGAATCCCGCGGTGCGCGAGTTCTCGCGACTTCTGTTTGATCAGTACGTATTCCCCTTCGAGGCGATATCGCTCGTTCTCCTGGCGGCGATCATCGGTGCGATCGTGCTGGCTCGCGGACAAGAGGAGCGCCGATGAGTGCGCTCGATTGGTGGCTGGTGCTCGCGGTGCTGCTGTTCTGCATAGGGGCATACGGCGTGCTTGCGCGACGTAACGTGATCGTGGTCATCATGAGCTTGGAGGTTATGCTTTGCGCTGTGAACCTCGCCTTGGTGGCGATTGCCTCGTATCGCACGGGGGTGCCTGGCGGCGGGACAATGTTCGCGCTCTTCATCATCGCTCTCGCTGCGGCTGAGGTCACGGTCGGGATCGCCATCGTGCTCGCCAACTATCGTCATCAGCGTACCGTGCAGACCGACGAGTACAGCGAGTTGAAGGGCTAGATGACGATGGAGGTTCAGGCCACGTGAACTGGATCGTCTTGCTCATTCCCTTGCTGCCACTGCTCGGCTTCGTGGTGACTCTGCTGTTTGGCAAGAGCCTGGGTCGCCAGGCTCACGTGGTGCCGAACGCCGTCGTGACGGGCTCGGCAGCACTCAGTGTTGGCGCGTTTGTCTGGGTCTTGCGACACGGGGGCGAGACCTTCGTCTCTCGCCCGCTGGATTGGATCACCGCGGGCGTGGGCGAGAACGCAGCCGTGTTCGATGTGTCCTGGGGCTTCCAGGTCGACAGCCTGACGGGGATCATGCTGTTGGTCGTGGGGGTCATCGGCATGCTGGTTCACTACTACTCGATCGGCTACATGAAAGAGGATCCGGGCTACTACCGCTTCTTCGCCTATCTCAACCTCTTCATGTTTGCGATGTTCATGCTGATCCTCGCCGACAATTACCTGGTCATGTTCCTCGGGTGGGAAGGCGTGGGCCTCTGCTCCTATCTCCTCATCGCCTTCTGGTACGGCAAGAAGAGCGCCAGCCAGGCAGGTAAGAAGGCGTTTCTGGTCAATCGCGTCGGCGACTTCGGCTTCACGCTGGGCATGTTCCTCGTTTTCGTCACCACAGGCACGCTGCACTTCAGCGGCGTCTTCGAGCATGCCGAAGCAGGGGCTATACCCGCTGGGACGCTCACCTGGATCTGCCTGCTTCTCTTCGTGGGTGCGGTGGGCAAGAGCGCGCAGTTCCCTCTGCACGTCTGGCTGCCCGATGCCATGGAGGGCCCCACGCCCGTCAGCGCGCTGATTCATGCGGCGACGATGGTGAACGCGGGCGTCTACATGGTGGCACGTTCCTATCCGCTCTTCGTGAGCACGGACGCAGCGATGCTCGTCGTGATGACGATCGGCACGTTCACGGCGATCTATGCCGCGTACATCGCCATCACTCAGAACGACATCAAGAAGGTCATTGCCTACTCGACCATCTCTTCGCTGGGCTTCATGTTCATGGCGCTCGGCGCAGGTGCGTGGGTGGCGGGCATCTTCTACCTCTTCGTGCACGGCTGCTTCAAGGGCCTGCTCTTCCTCTGTTCCGGCTCGGTGATCCACGCGATGTCGGGAGAACAGGACATGCGCAACATGGGTGGACTCCGCCGTCGGTTGCCGCTGACGTTCTGGACGATGCTCGTTGGCACGCTGGCGATGGTCGGCGTCATTCCGTTTGCCGGGTTCTGGGCCAAAGATGAGATTCTGGCAGGTGCGTTCCACGCTTCTCTCGTTGTGTGGATCGTCGGCATCGTCACGGCCTTTCTTACGTCGATCTATATGTTCCGCATGATCTTCATGACGTTCTGGGGCGAGTGCCGTGCCGGCGAATCCACCCAGGCGCACATTCATGAGTCGCCGGCGATCATGACTGGCCCCCTGGTCCTCCTCGCCATCCCCGCTGCGCTTCTCGGGCTGGTCGCAGGATGGCCGCCGGAGGGCGGTTGGCTTCACGGCTTCCTGGAGCCGGTCTTCTTCGAGACTGAGCACGAGCAGTTCCAGTGGCTCGGCATCGGCGGTCTGCTGATGCTTGTCTCCCTACTCGTGGTCCTTGCAGGCATTGCAGTTGCCTACCGCTACTACGTGAGCGACGTCGCGGCCGCGGGGCGTCTTGGACGTCGGTTCCCGCGTGCGTACGCGGCCTCGCTGAACAAGCTATACATGGACCAACTGTACGAAGTCGTACCCATTCGGAGCACCGTGGCCTTTGCCGACTGGCTATGGACGCGAGTCGACGAGCGGGTAATCGATGGCGCTGTGAACGGCATCGCGATGTTGTGGCGCCGGGCGGGCGAGACCTTGCGGCGGCTGCAAACCGGCCGTGTTCAGGACTATGCGCTGTCCATCTTCGTAGGGATGCTCGCTCTGATCGTGGTCTTCGCCCTCATATGGGTGGCCTGACGTGACCTGGCAGGATCAAATCGGTTTCCCGCTGCTGTCGACGCTCACGTTCGTGCCGCTTTTCGGCGTGCTGCTCATTCTCCTGTTTGGCCGCGGTCGACCGGTCGTGTACCGGGTAATATCGCTTGCCTCCATGCTTGTCGTGTTCGTTCTCGCTCTTGTGATGATGCTCACGTTCGACACCGCTGCCTCAGGTCTTCAGTTCGTTGAGGACGTAACGTGGATCTCCTCTCTGAACATCCACTACGGGTTTGGGATCGATGGCATCTCCGCGCTTCTCATCTTCCTCACCGCCGTTCTTGGCGTCATAGTGGTGCTCGCCAGCTGGCGCTACGCGAAACAGCGCGAGATGGGCTTCTTCATCGCCCTCTTGCTGCTCCAGGTTGGCATGGTTGGAGTGTTCTGCGCCACAGACCTCGTCCTCTTCTATGTGTTCTGGGAGGCCATGCTGGTGCCGATGTACTTCATCATCGGTATCTGGGGTGGTCCGCGGCGAATCTACGCCGCGATCAAGTTCTTCCTGTTCACGCTCGTCGGCAGCCTGCTGATGCTCGTGGCGATCATCGTGTCCGTCTACTACGTGCGCGATGCGAGCGGGGTGCTGACATTCAATATTCAGGAGCTCGGCGCTCAGGTCTACCCCTACCACCTGCAGTTCTGGGCGTTCCTCGCCTTCTTCCTGGCGTTTGCCATCAAGGTGCCGATGTTCCCGGTTCACACGTGGCTGCCGGATGCGCACGTGGAAGCACCAATGGCCGGCTCGGTCATTCTTGCCGGGGTCCTTCTGAAGATGGGCGGATACGGCATGCTGCGTTTCTGTCTTCCGTTCTATCCCGACGCCGCCATCACGTTCGCGCCGTACGTCATCGTCTTGTCGATAATCGCCATCGTCTATGGGGCGCTGGTGTCTTTGGTCCAGAAGGACCTCAAGAAGCTGGTCGCCTACTCAAGCGTCAGTCACATGGGGTTCGTGACGGCCGGGATCTTCGCATCGATCGCAGTTGCCGGCAATGCGATCGGCATGGAGGGCGCCATTCTCGTCATGTTCAATCATGGCATCCTCACCGGTGCTCTCTTTCTCATGGTCGGCTTCCTCTATGAGCGCACACGCACGCGTGAGATCGCCAACATGGCGATGTTGGCTACGCCGATGCCCGTGACGGCGGCGTTTCTGCTCTTCTTCGCTCTCGGGTCACTGGGGCTTCCCGGTCTCAACGGCTTCGTGGGCGAGTTCTTGAGTCTCCTTGGTCTGTTCCGTTACTCGGAGTGGATGACGGCGGTGGCTGCGCTGGGCGTGATTCTGGCTGCCGCCTATCTTCTCTGGATGTTCCAGCGAGTGATGTTCAATGACCGCGGTGTCGAGCACGTGGCGCCGGCTGGTCCGCTCGCGGACTTGCAGCTTCGAGAAATCGTCTCGCTCCTGCCGCTTCTTGTGCTGGCCGTGTGGGCGGGCATCTACCCGAACACTTTCCTGGCGTACCTTCACGTCCCCGTACGCGAATTGATGGATCAGGTCATGCCAGCGCTTGAGAGCAGCCGCGACAACGGTCTCGCGAGCGTACTCCTCGCCGTTCGAGAGCATCTGTGATGGAAACCAACTCTTCCTTGATGCTCATTCTGCCCGGGCTCATCGTTGCACTGACCGCGATTGGGGTCGTACTGCTCGATCTGTTTGTGGCTCGCAAGGCGATCCTGGCCTGGTTTGCGAGTGCCGGCTTGGTTGCCGCCGGCGCCGCGGCTGTTGGGCAGTGGCTCGCGCTCACCAGCGAGGTGGGCGAGCGCGGCAGTCATGTGGAGATCGGCTTCTCCGGGATGATTGTCCTCGACACCTATTCGACCTTCGCGACGGCGCTGTTCGCTGCCATTGGCGTGCTCACCATCATGCTGTCCGATGCGTATCTCGCGCAACGGCGAGCGTCGCGCGGTGAGTTCTACGGTCTTCTGCTCTTCGTGATCGCGGGCATGATCGGCATGGTTTCGAGCGTCGATGTGATCGCCTTCTTCGTCTGCTTCGAGCTGATGTCGCTGCCGACGTATGTGCTCGCCGGGTATCTGTGGCGCCAGCGACGCTCGAGCGAGGCCGGTCTCAAGTATTTCGTCGCCGGAGCCTTCTCGTCGGCGATTCTGGCGTTCGGCCTTGCGCTTGCATACGGTTCAACCGGGCAAACCACGTACGCCGGTATCGCCGAAGGGATTCAGCGGCTCGGTGGGTCCGGGGGTCACGGCATGCTCGTCGTGGCGCTCATTCTGGTCGTGGTCGGCTTTGCCTTCAAGGTCGCGGCGGTGCCGTTCCACGCGTGGGCTCCGGATGTGTATGAAGGTGCTCCCACGCCGGTGACGGCTTTCATGTCGGTCGCTGTGAAGGCGGCTGCCTTTGCTGGCTTCGCACGCCTGTTCGTGATGGCTGTGGATCCGGGATGGGCGACGTGGGCCAACGCTATGATTATCCTGGCTGTGCTCACCATGGTTGTCGGGAACGTGCTTGCGCTACCGCAGCGCAATCTCAAGCGGATGCTGGCCTATTCCAGTATCGCTCACGCGGGATACCTGATGCTGGGCCTTGTGGCCGCGGGACGCGAAGAGGGGCTTGTCGGTGTTTCTGCCATCCTCTTCTATCTGGCGGCCTACGCGTTCATGAACATTGGTGCCTTCGGGGTGTTGATCTGGATCCGCAATCGGCGGCCGTTCGAGTACACGCTGGACGAAGTGAGCGGGATCGCTCGTGAGATGCCTTGGCTGGCGCTCTTCACGGCGTTCTTCATGGTGTCGCTGACCGGCATTCCGCCGACCATCGGTTTCTGGGCCAAGTTCTACCTGTTCACGGCAGTTGTGGACAGCGGGTACACGTGGCTTGCTGTCGTAGCCGTAATCATGAGTGCGGTGTCCGCCTACTACTACCTGCGAGTGGTCTGGTACATGTACTTCCGTGATGCGGCCGATCACTCAGAGGTGGATGCCGCACGGGATGAGATGGCGGTGACCCAGCAGCGCGGCGTTCTGGCGGCCGTGACTGTGGCCGCTGTGGGTGTTGTTGTGCTGGGCATTCTGCCCGAGCCACTGCTCAGATCCGCCGAAGAGGCCGTAAGGCTGATCTTCGGCGGATGACCGCATCCATGAAGCTGCTGTTCATTGGCGATGTCTTCGGTCAGCCGGGGAGGGACGCGCTCCTCGGGTGGCTACCAGGCTTCCGTGAGCAGCATGCCATCGACTTCGTCATCGTCAACGGTGAGAACGTCGCCAATGGGGCTGGGATCACGTCGAAGCTTGCGGAGAAGCTCCTCGCGGGCGGGGTAGACGTCATCACTACCGGCAATCACGTCTACCGACAAAGAGAGGTCTACAGCTTTCTCAATGTCGACGATCGCATCGTGCGACCGGCAAACTATCCCGCCGGGTCGCCCGGACGCGGACTCACCGTGAGGCGGTCGGGCGGCGGCGAAGAAGTGGCGGTCATCAACCTTTCGGGTCATCTCTTCATGGGGATCGGCATGTCGCCGTTTCGTGTTGTCGATCGGCTGGTCGAGGAGGCCAGAGGCCTTGCGGACACAGTCGTCGTTGACCTCCATGCGGAGGCCACGAGTGAGAAGGTCGCCATGGGTCACTATCTCGACGGTCGAGTCACGGCGGTGGTCGGCACCCACACGCATGTGCAGACCTCGGATGCTCGAGTGCTTCCGCGTGGGACGGCGTATGTCTCTGACGTCGGCATGACGGGTCCGGTCGAATCCGTCATTGGGGTTCGGACCGACATCATCGTGCAACGCTTTCTGACAGAGCTCCCCGCACAGTTCGAGGTCGCTGAAGGCCCAGTGCGCATTAACGGGGTGTTGATCCAGACGTCTGGGGGCAAAGCAATCTCTATCGAGGCTTTCGAAACGATCGTCTAATCATCAGCGGCGCTTGTTGCGAAGAGTCTCGCGGGCAACACACAGGTTCTCCTCAGGATCGGCGGCTATAAGGTGTTGAGAGTAGCCGGCGTCTCGCCGTGAACTGCGGGCACGAAAGCAGCACCTGATGGACGATAGTCACAGTACAGATCCCTGGCGCCCTCGCCCCGTCGATGGCGCTGAGTTCTCACAGCAACATGGTGCCACGGAATCCGGGTTCACTGCACCTCTCGACACTGCGTCTCCGGCGCACCATGCTCATGGTGCAGAGCGCCGCTCTCGCCGGTCGGGGACGGGTCTGCTCATCGCTCTCGTCATCGTGCTCTTCGCCGCCGCCGCTCTGGCGGGTGTGGGGCTGCGGTGGGCGATCTGGGGCGACGCCGCCGGCAACGTCATCGGCAGTGTCACCGAGCCTCTCATACGCGACGGTGCCGACTGGCCGATCGGCGGCGGAGCGTCCACGGAACAAACGGCGCCGAGCGGGAATCAAGCGCAGCCGGGCCTTGAGGCTACGAATGGCGGTCTTGATGTCGCGTCAATTGCCGCCGCGGTTACGCCGGGGATCGTCGATGTCAACGTGACAGTGGCGTACAGCGGCTCGCAGGCAGCGGGCACTGGGATGGTCCTGTCATCCTCAGGCCTGGTTCTGACCAACAATCACGTCATCCAGGGTGCGGGAGAGATCAGTGTGCGAAGTGTGGCTACCGACCAGGTCTATGCGGCAAGCGTGGTTGGCTACGATCGCAGCCACGACGTCGCCCTCCTTCAACTGGAGAATGCTGCCGATCTCGCCACGGTGACGCTCGGCGATTCGTCGGAGGTAGAGGTTGGCGACAGCATTGTGGTCATCGGGAACGCTGGCGGGGATGGCGGTGAGCCGACATCGGTCGCGGGCGTTGTCGCCGGGTTGAATAGGGAGATCGTTGCGATGGGTCCAAGTGGTGCCGAGCAGCTCACCGGGCTCATTGAAGTCGCCGCTGACGTGCAGTCCGGGCAATCCGGTGGGCCCACGGTCAATGGGCAGGGCGAGGTGATCGGCATCACCACAGCGGCCTCCGGCGGCTACTCGTTTGAGGAGTCGGGTGGAGCAGGCTTCGCCGTGCCCATTCAGCAGGCGCTAGACATTGTTGCTCAGATTCAGCGCGGTGTCTCTGTCGGCAGTGTCCATGTGGGGCCTACGGCGTTTCTGGGCGTGCAGGTCGTCAGTTCGCAAGCGGAGGATTATGGCTATGGAGCGCCTGCCGGCGGACAGGCGATCGCGGGAGCCGTCGTCTCGGGAGTCCTCCCGGATACTCCGGCGCAGAGTGCCGGAGTGCAGGAGGGCGACGTTATCACCGGCCTCGACGGATCGAGCATCTCGTCGGCATCAGAGCTGACGGCCGCGCTCGGTCTCCTCGATCCCGGAGATACCGTCGAGGTCACGTGGATTGACCCGTCTGGCGTTGAGCACGGGGCCAGCGTTGTGCTGATGGCAGGGCCGCCATCCTAGGGCACACGTCGGCTCTTACTCGCGGCAGGGGCTCCCGGTGCGGGTGAGCGACTTACGTCAGCGCTTCGCTGTTGTGCGCAGATCCAGGACGCGCTGTGTCTTGCTGGCGGTACGCTCGATGGCGCCGGGTTCCACGAGCGTAATATGGGCACGCAGCCCTAGGACGGACTGGAGCGTGTCGGCTATGTTCTTCTGGAATGCGACCAAGTCGGCCATGCTGTCCGAGAAGAAAGCGGATTCCACTTCGAGGCGGATCTCGAGGTCGTCTAGATTCTCCTTGCGATCGACGACGATGAGGTAGTGAGGGGCTACGCCCTCGATCTTGTAGAGCACGTCCTCGATCTGGCTCGGGAAGACGTTCACGCCGCGGATGATGAGCATGTCGTCCGTGCGTTTGCGCACCTTGCGCATGCGTACCAAGGTGCGACCGCACTCACAGCGCGAGGGGTCGAGCACCGTCAGGTCATGCGTGCGATATCGCAAGACCGGGAAGGCCTCCTTTGTGAGCGTCGTGATCACCAGTTCACCCTCCTGACCGTAGTCCAGGGCCTCGTCGGTCTCTGGGTCGATGATCTCGAGGAGCAAGTGGTCTTCTTGAACGTGTTGTCCGCAGGCGCACTCGCATTCGCCGGCCACGCCTGGGCCCATGACCTCGGAAAGCCCATAGTTGTCTGTTGCCGTGATGGCGAGGCGGGCCTCGATTTCGGCCTTCATCTTGTCTGAGCACGGCTCGCCACCGAAGAGGCCAAGGCGCAGCTTGAGCTTGCTGAAGTCGACGCCTGCCTGCTCGCCCTTCTCCGCCAGGTAGAGGGCGTAGGACGGCGTCGACACGAGCACGGTGGTCCCGAAGTCCTCCATCATCAGCAGGTGTCGATTGGTCTGGCCCGCGCCGGCGGGGATGATTGTCGCGCCGATGCGTTCTATGCCGTAGTGCATGCCCCACCCACCGGTGAACATCCCGTAGAGGAACGCCATCTGCACGAGGTCGCCTCGGTGCACGCCGGCTGCCGCGGCGACGCGGGCTGTGCACTCCGTCCACGTGTTGATGTCGCCGCGTGAGTAGCCCACGACGATCGGCTTGCCGGTGGTGCCCGACGAAGAGTGGATGCGCACGACTTCATCAAGTGGAAGGGCGAACATTCCAAATGGGTACGTGTCGCGCAGCGCGGACTTGTCTGTGAAGGGGAGGCGTCTGACATCCTCGAGCGAGCGGATATCCCGGGGCTTGACGCCTGTCGCGTCCATCCGATCTCGATAGTAGGAGACGCGCTCGTACGCCCAAGCAGTAGTCATCTGTAGGCGGCGAAGCTGGAGATCGTGAAGGGCGCCGCGATCCATGGTCTCGTACTCGGGGTTCCAGATCATGATGGCTCTCCTTCTCCGCGCCACGCGCCGAGGTAGATGGTGCGCACCGATTCGTCGGCGAGGAGTTCCTGTGCGGATCCTTCAAGCACGACGCGGCCGGTGCGCATGACGTAACCGCGATCGGCGTGCTTCAGCGCCAAGCGAGCATCCTGCTCGACCAGAAGGATCGTTACGCCTTGCGAGCGCAGCTCCTCCAAGACTGAGAAGATCTCGGCGATCACCCTTGGCGCCAAGCCCAGAGACGGTTCGTCGAGGAGAAGCAAGCGTGGTTGAGACATGAGGGCGCGTCCGACGGCGAGCATCTGCTGCTCTCCGCCGGAGAGCGTTGCTGCGGGTTGCGCGGCACGCTCCGCGAGAACCGGGAAGAGCGCGTGCACGCGTTCGAGTCCTGTCGCCGTGGCCTTGCGTCGCTCGCGACCTTTTCCGTAGGCGCCCAGCTCAAGATTCTCACGAACGCTCATCGGTCCGAAAAGCAGGCGCCCCTCTGGCACCAGGGCTAAGCCCGCTCGGACGAGCTTCTCGGGGCGAGCGCGGGTGAGTCGACTCCCGTCGTAGCTCAGCGTGCCCGCCCGAACTGGGATCAGTCCGACGATCGTTTTGAGCAGGGTCGTCTTGCCGGCTCCATTGGCTCCAATAACTGTGATGAGCTCACCGTCGCCTACGGCGAGATTCACGTCGTGGAGGACTTCGACGCGCCCATAGCCGGCACGCACACCCTGGAGTTCAAGGAGCGGCTTGAGGTGCGACTGCGAAGAGCTTGGCTCGGTGGCAGACCTCATCGAGGCGCGCGAATCAGTCATCGTCGGCCTCCTCCTCGCCCAAGTATGCGGCGATGACGGCCGGGTCCTTCTGAATCATGCGCGGCGGGCCTTCGGCGATCTTACGGCCGCGATCGATGACGACGATCTCGTCGGAGACCTCCATGACGAGACCCATATCGTGCTCGACGACAATCACGGTGATGCCGGTGTCGCGTACGCGGAAGAGCGTCTGCACGAGCTCGCGTGTCTCCGTCGCGTTGAGTCCTGCTGCTGGTTCGTCGAGCAGGAGGAGGCGAGGTGACGTGGCGAGTGCGCGCGCGATCTCGACGAGGCGGCGGATGCCGGCAGGAAGATCTGCCGCCGGTGAGTCCAGCCACTCTTCTATGCCGATGAGGCGCAGGAGACGACCAGCCTCGACGCGGGCATCGCGATCCTCCGCGACGGCCATCGGCAGCCGAAAGAGCGCCGTCGTGAAGCCTTTGGGTTGATGTGCCTGGCGGCCGACCATGACGTTCTCGGCCGCCGTCATTTCTTCGAAGAGCTGGGTGTTCTGGAAGGTGCGCGCCAAGCCGGCACGTACGGTATCGCGTGGACGCTGCCCGACGATCTCGACACCATTGAAGACTACGGAACCCTCGTCCGGGCGATCGAAGCCGGTGAGTGCGTTGAACAGTGTCGACTTCCCGGCGCCGTTGGGCCCGATGAGGGCCTTGATTGTCCCTTCGAAGACATCGAACGAGACGTCGTCGACCGCCGTGAGACCGCCGAAGCGCTTGGTTACATTGCGAACCTGGAGCAGCGTCACTGGGCGCTTCCTTTGCCGAAACGTCGCCTCCAGACCGACGCCAGTCCGCCGGGGGCAAAGATCACGACGAGCACGATGGCGAGGCCATAGATGTCCTCTTGATACGACTGCAGAGTCTGGGCAGTGTCGCGTGGTATGCCTGGTATGAGGGCGTCGAGGTATTGCACGAGCGTCAAGAGGATTGCGGCGACGATGGGTCCGGCCAGTGATCCCGAACCGCCGACAACGGCCATTGCCAAGAAGGCGATGGACGCGTTTAGGGTGAAGACGCTCGGCGAGATGAATCCAACGACGCTTGCATACAGGGCGCCGGCGAACCCGGCGAGCAGGGCGCTGACGACGAACGTCCGGACTTTGACGCCGACGATGTCGACGCCGCAGGCTTGCGCGCCCAGCTCGCTGCCGTGAAGAGCGCGCATTGCACGACCCGGTCGCAATGATGTGAGGTTGAAGGCGCCGAGGAGCGCGACACCGATAACTCCCCAAACGAGCCAGTAGAGAGAGCTGGCCTGCCGAATCTCGAGGGGGCCCACCGATGGAAAGGGGATACCGCCAAAACCATCGACTCCGCCGGTGATGAACTGCGCCTCGGCGAAGGCGAGAGTCATGAGGAGGCCGAAGCTGAGTGTGGCCATGGCCAGGTAGTGGCCCTTCAGTCGTAGGCTGGGGAGAGCGAGGACGAGACCGCCGAGCGCGGCCAGGAGGCCCGCGAGCGCGAACGAGAGAAGCCAAGGCCATTCCATCTTCACGGTGCAGTACGCGCACGTGTAGGCGCCGACGCCTACGAAGGCCGCGTGGCCGAGCGAGACTTGTCCCGCGTGTCCGAACAAGAGAGCGAGGCCGATGATTACGAGGACGTTGATACCTGCGAACGTGAAGATTTTGAGGAGAAAGCGGTCTGAGACGACGAGCGGCACGATACCGATGAGGACGGCGGCGACGAGCGGCACGAGCGCCCTGACGTTCCTGAGTCCCACTGTCAGACCTTGACGCGTCCGGACCCGCCGAGCAGACCTTGAGGACGCAGGAAGAGCACGGCCAGAAGGACGATGAGCGCCACCGCGTCCTTGTAGACTGGGTTGAGGTAACCGGCGGCGAAGCTCTCCAGAAGTCCCAGGATGAGGCCACCGCCGACGGCTGCAATCGGGTTGCCAAGGCCGCCCAGGATGGCAGCGGCGAAACCCTTCACGGCGTTGCCGGCGCCGACGTTGAAAGCTGTTTGAGTTAGCGGCGCGACCGTGAGGCCGCCGAGGGCTCCAAGGGCGGCAGCGAGCGCGAAGGAGGCGGTCACCATGAGGCGCGCGTCGACGCCGACGAGGCGCGCGGCATCACGTTGGATGGACGTAGCACGCATCGCTCGCCCGAACGTGGTACGCCGATAGACGAGCGCGAGGATTACGACCGCAAGCGCGGTGAGAGCCCAGATCCACAAGGTCTGGCGCTCAATCGCCGCGCCGAGGAGCTTGAGTGAGGCCCCCTCGGTGAATGGCGGCAAGGCGCGTTCGTCCGGCCCGAAAAGGTGGAGTGCGAGCTGGCGAAGAACGACGGCGCCTCCGATGGTCACCATGATAACGCGAAGCGGGTCGCCGCCGCCCAGTGGGCGCACCGCCAGGAGCTCAAAGGCTGCCCCGATGGCGGCGGTGGCGGCAATTGCCGCCACCGCCGCCAGGGGAAGCGGGAGTCCGGCGGCTGAGAAGAACGCGCCGAGCATGCCTCCGAGCATGAAGAACTCGCCCTGCGCGAAGTTGATCGCGCCGGTGGCTGCATACACGATCGTGAAGCCTAGCGCCACGAGGGCGTAGATCGAGCCGTTCTTGAGGCCCGCGATGAGGAACTGCAGGAACGCGTCCATTGCGTCAGTCTACCGGTACTCCTTCGATCCTACTTGCCTATTTGGCAGCTGCCCAGGCGCCATTCGTGATCTCGTACAAAGCGAGGTCATCGGCGGTCAGGCCGTTGTGGTCGGTGGCGCTGAAGGTGAACGTGCCGCCGAAGCCAACCACGCCGTCGGTTGCCTCGAGGGCGTCGCGGATCGCTGCGGCGTCGGCGTCGGCGCCGGCGCGCGTGAGGGCGTCGGACAGCAGCGTCATGGCGTCGAACGCGTGGCCCGCGAAGATATCGGGAGCTTCGCCGTATTTCTCTGTGTAACGCGTGGCGAAGTCGGTCACAACGGCGAACTGCTCGCTGTCCTCGCCCCAGTTCGCGGGCACAAGGCTCTTCCCGGTGCCGAAGACGAAGCCCTCGGCCGCGTCGCCGGCGCCTTCGATGAACTCGGTGCGCGCTTGGCCTGAGCCGCCGAAGAACGGAGCCTCAAGGCCGAGGTCGGCAGCGTTCTTGAGTGTGATTGCGCCTTCCTTGCCGGCCGTCCAGAGAAGGACTGCATCGGCGCCGGACTTCTTGATCTTGGTGAGCTGCGCGGTAACGTCGGAGTCGCCAGGGTTGAACGTCTCGTTGGCGACGATCGTCATGTCGAAGTCGGCCACGTCGGCCTCGATGACTGCGAGTCCGTCCTTGCCGTAGCCTCCTGTATCGCTGATCACGGCGATCTTGGAATGCCCGGCGGTCTTCATGGCATCGAGCACGAACGGCACGACGATCGTGTTCGACCACGGAGTCTGGAATACGAAGCTATCAAACTCCGAAGTGACGACGGTGCCGCCAGCCAACGAGATCTGGGCCAGGCCGGCACGATCGACATCGCCTCTCATGGCCATGGTCTGGCCCGTGCCGCTGGCGCCGATCAAGGCAACAACTTCTTCCTGTTCGATGAGCTTCGCCGCGGCGGCCACGGCCTTCGCCTCGTCGGTGGCGTCGTCCTCGATGATCACCTCGAGCTGACGGCCGTTGATGCCGCCGGCGTCGTTGATGCGCGCGACCTCGAGTTCGATTGCGTTCTTCTCGGCCTCACCAAGCGCCGCGTACGTGCCGGTGAGTGAGAGGACCGCACCGATCTTATAGGAGCCGGCTTCCGTTGATGAAGATGTCGACGGGCTCGTGGAATCACCGCAAGCCGCGAGCCCAATGGGAATGACGGCGATTGCCGCCGCCATAAGGGCGAACTTCACACATACTCTACTGAGCTTCATTGCTCTTCTCCCCCCCAGGAGGTGCTGGACGTGACGTTGACGACCCCCCGACTCGGCTGAGTCGGGGGGTCGTCAACGGTGATGCTGGTGCGCGATCGCTGCCTACTCCACGACCTTCCAGCCGGCGTCAGTGATCTCGTACATCGTGAGATCGCTGGTGGAGAGGCCGTTGTGGTCGGTGGCGGACATGGTGAACGTGCCTCCGATGCCGACGAAGCCCGAGGTCTTCTCGATCTCGTCGCGGAGGGCGGCCGGCGTGAGGTCACCCTCGACGCGATTGGCCGCTTCGACGATGAGATGCAGAGCGTCGTAGGCGTGACCAGCGAAGGTGTTCGGGTTCTCGCCGTACGCTGCTTCGTAGGCCGTGATGAAGTCTGTCGCGACTCGGAACTCCTCGGAGTCTTCGCCGTAGGTCTCGGGGACAAGGATCTTGCCGGCAGCAAACTTGACGCCCTCTGCGGCGTCGCCAGCGCCGGTAATGAACTCCATGCGCGCGATGCCGTGGCTGCCGTAGAGCGGAATGCCCACGTCCAGATCCTTGACGTTCTTGGCGATGATCGCGGCCTCCTTGCCGGCCGTCCACATGACGATCGCCTGGGCGTCGGAGTTCTTGATCTTCGTGATCTGGGCGGTCATGTCTGAGTCGCCGGGGTTGAAGGTCTCGTCGGCGACGATCTTGATGCCGGCGTCGGGAGCGTCGGCGACGAGAACCGCCTGACCATCCTTGCCGAAGCCGCCGCTGTCGGTGATCAATCCGATCTTCGTGATGTTCTGCTTCTTGAGATAGTCGAGCGTGAACGGCACGACGATTGTGTTGGACCACGGGGTCGCGAACACTAGAGGATCCACGGGGTTAGTGATCACCGTGGCGCCGGCCATTGAGACCTGAGGGATCTCGGCGCGCTGTACGTCGCCTCGCATCGCCATCGTCTGGCCGCTGCCGGTTGCGCCGATGATGGCGATGACGTCGTCTTGTTCGATGAGCTTCGCCGTGGCGGCGACGGCTTTCGCCTCGTCGGTGGCGTCGTCCTCGTAGATCACCTCGAGCTTGCGGCCGTTGATGCCGCCCGCGTCGTTGATCTTCGCGACCTCCATCTCGAGGACGTTCTTCTCTGGCTGCCCGAGGCCGGCATATGTGCCGGTGAGCGACACGATCGCACCGATCTTAATCGGGTTCTCGTCACTCACCGCCGGCGACGTGCTCTCAGATGACGTTGTGCTGTCGCCGCACGCTCCGATGGTGATGGCCAACGCGACCGCCAAAGCAGCGAACAGCGCCGCCATGGTGAGCCGCAACAACCTTCCTCGCATGTGATCTACCTCCGTCCTCGTTTGGGTGCGCGCTCCGACCGGCTCATATGCGCGCGATCTCCTCTTGGCTGACGAGCGCGACCGACGTTCTCTGAAGGAGTGAGAGCGCCTGGTCGATGTCGGCGACATTGACGACCACGTAGGTCGCGATGAGAGAGTAGACATACTCGATGTTCACGCCGGCGTCCGAAACTCTCTTGAGAACGTCGGCGAGCCCCCCGGGGTGGTCGGGAAGGTTGAGGCAGATCACATCCGAGATCTTGACGGTGAAGCCTGCGTCGGTAAGCGCTCGTTGGCCTGTCGCGGGATCGTCGACCACGAGGCGCACGATGCCGAAGCCTGCTGTGTCTGAGATGGAGAACCCGCGGATACTGACGCCGGTCGCGCCGAGGACTTCGCTTACTTCAGTGAGACGGCCGGCCTTGTTTTCGACGAAGACGCTGAGCTGTTGGACGTTCAATGCCTGCCCCCCTCACGCACGACGCGCGCTGTGGGCTGCTTGCATGATGCAACGGCCCCCCGCGACCTCTGGGATCATCCGGCGCAACTTGCGGTACGCTGCGACGAGCGATCGTTCGCGCATAATAACACAGCCTATGTGCAGGGAAGAGACCTTGGCTGAGGAGTGCGTTGCATGACCGCTTCGTCGTTGGGGGGGCAGTGGGGGTGGCTGTGCTATCCTCGGTGCCGTGAGCGCTGCTACGCCAACCTCGCCGGAACGCGGCGACTTCATTCGCGAGATCGTCGCTGCCGACCTTCGGGAGGGCCGATCTCAGACCGTGGTTACACGGTTTCCCCCTGAGCCGAACGGCTATCTACACATCGGTCATGCCAAGTCCATCTGCCTCAACTTCGGCATCGCAGCGGAGTTCGACGGATGTTGCCACCTTCGTCTTGACGACACGAATCCCACCAAAGAGGAGCAAGAGTACATCGACGCCATCGAGACGGACGTGCGCTGGCTGGGGTTCGACTGGGGCGATCATCTCTACCACGCTTCGGACTACTTTGAGCAACTGTACGAATGGGCGGTCCACCTCGTGAGGACCGGTATGGCATACGTCGACGATCTCGATGCCGACGGCATCCGCGAGTATCGGGGGACGCTGACCGAGCCCGGGAGAGAGAGCCCGTGGCGCAATCGGTCGGTCGACGAGAACCTCGATCTCTTCGCGCGCATGCGCGCCGGCGAGTTCCCCAACGGCGCTAGAGTCCTGCGTGCGCGCATCGACATGGCCGCCGGAAACATGTGCATGCGCGACCCCGTGCTCTATCGAATCCTTCATGCAGCCCATCCGCGTACGGGTGAGGCGTGGTGCATCTATCCCACCTACGACTTCGCGCACGGGCAGTCAGACGCGATCGAGGGCATCACGCACTCCATCTGCACGCTCGAGTTCAAGGACCACCGGCCGCTCTACGATTGGCTCATCGAGAAACTGCCTGTGCCCTCGCGCCCGCGGCAGTTCGAGTTTGCGCGGCTCAGCCTGACTCACACGGTGCTGTCCAAGCGTGTGCTGCTGCGTCTCGTGAGCGAGGGTCATGTGCGCGCTTGGGACGATCCTCGCATGCCGACGATCTCGGCGCTTCGCCGTCGCGGGTTTCCGCCCGAGGGGATCCGCGATTTCGCGACCATGATAGGTGTGGCCAAAGCCGACAACGTGGTCGAGGTTGGCATGCTCGAGCATGCTGTTCGCGTCGTACTGAATCGAGCCGCGCCCCGCCGCATGGCCGTACTCAATCCGCTCAAGGTCGTGCTCGAGAACTACCCCGAGGGCGAAGTCGAGACGGTCGACGCGGTTAATAACCCGGAGGATCCGGACGCGGGTTCGCGGCCTGTCGCGTTCGCGCGCGAGCTCTGGATTGAGCGTGACGATTTCATGGAACAGCCTCCGGCGAAGTTCTTCCGGCTGGCGCCTGGGCGCGAAGTCCGTTTGCGCTATGCGTACTTCATCACTTGCCGCGAAGTCGTCAAAGACGCCGAGGGCCAGATCGTCGAATTGCGTTGCACCTACGATCCTGCCACGCGGGGCGGCGACGCTCCGGACGGTCGGCGGCCAAAGGCGACCCTGCACTGGGTGTCGGCCGCGCACGCGGTACCTGCTGAGGTCAGGCTTTACGATCACCTCTTCCGCAGCCCTCATCCTGGGACCGACGGTCACGAGCTCTTCGAAGATCTGAATCCGGATTCCGAGACTGTGCTCGCCTCGTGCCTTGTGGAGCCTTCGCTCTCGAGCCTGGCGGTCGGCGAGACGGTGCAATTCGAACGGCTCGGGTACTTCTGTCCAGACCGCGATTCATCCGCCGATGCTCTGGTGTTCAATCGCACCTTGACGCTCAAAGACGCGTGGGCCAGGCTGCAAGCTCGGGGGCGGCAGAACGAGGCGTGACCAACGGCGGCAAGCGGTCTGGCATGTGACGAGCGCCGGCGGTGTCGCTGAGCTTGAGGCGCTTGGCTGCTCGCGGTAGACTCTTCTTGCTTCTACGGCGCTGGCGAGTGGCCTAATTGGCAAGGCACCTGACTCTGGATCAGGGGATTGAAGGTTCGAGTCCTTCCTCGCCAGCCAACTTGCTCCCCTCTTCACCTCTCGGCAGAACCGCCGCCACGATCGTCTTCACGAAGAGCATGCGGAGTGGTGTCGCCATGGATGTCGTGATCGCCCTGTGGCTCCGGAGGCTGCGCCGCCGTGCACCTTGGGCGGTGGAGTTGCGAATTGCGGGCAGGATGGTAGCGCATACGGGATTTGAACCCGTGCTACCGCCGTGAGAGGGCGGCGTCCTAGGCCCCTAGACGAATGCGCCACGGTAGACCACCGTACAAGCGGTGGGGCGGTTAGTGTAGCAGAACCCGCCGCCGCGGCAAAACCGGGCGGGACTGGTATGCTTCGGCGTGCCGGAGGCCGGTCAGGGGGAGGCAAACATGCAGTGTAGTGTCGCCCGGCACGCCAAAGAGGGATGCGTCACGATGCCGTGGGAGCCTGCGGATTGATCGTGCTGCGCCGGTGTCGTTCGCGAGGGGTGCTCGTCTGGTTGTTGATTGTCGCGCCCGCGCTCGCGCTTCTGTGGGTCGGTCTGGAGACGGCTCGGGCCGACAGTGGGCGGAGTGCCGCCGATATCGCGAGTGCAGACCCTCGTGTCGCGGCCGTGATCGAGGGCACAGATGCGACTGTCGACGAGAGCCTCTGGGGCGACGCCGAGATTGGTCGCGGAGCGACTCTCGTCTACAGCTGGTCGGCGGCGCAGGCGAGGTCGGTGGAAGACACATGGCCGCTGCTCCCGGGTGACGCCAACGATGTGCCCGTGCCGCCCTTCGTGGTCGTAGAGCACCACCTTCGTCTCGACAACTTGACCAGTATCCGGGTCGACGTTCTGCTGGATGAAGATCGCATTCTGCAGATCCATCCACTCGTGGGCGAGACGACGTACAACGTTCGCGAGGAGACGTGGCCACCATTCTCGTGGATTCCGTGGTTCACCGCGCGTCCATGGGTAATCGCCCCAGTCCTGATTGCCCTGGTTCTCTGGGTGACCACCCGCGCCTGGCGGCGTTCGCGTGCTTGGAATCGACGACTTCCCTCGATGACGCGTCACGACCGGCAGTTCATTCTGCGGCTGAGCATGGTGCTCTTCTTGCTCGCTGGGATCGCCTGGCAGGTGTACGAGACGCTTGTCGCAGCGCGATTCCCGTCGGTTGCAGTACGGGGCCTCGATGCCGTCGAGTTGGTGGCTCTACCGGCGCTCCTCTTTCCGCCAGCGCTCTTCCTTGCCGCGCTGGCGCTCGAATTCACCCCGGGTCCGCATCGCGTTGCCTGGGGATTGGTGGCTGTCATCGCGGGGGCTGGGAGTGCGTACAACCTGGCCACCGCCACCTTCGGGACAGCCGGCAACCTCAACTTGAGCTACTACATCCTGCTCGGCGTGTTGGCGCTTCTTACGGCTCCTCGGGCTTTCTCCGCAGGACGCATGGGCTGGAGCCGGCACGGCATCCCGTTCTACTCCTAGCATCACGACACCTGGTTCGGCCGCGACGCGAAGTAGCCCGAGTGCTCGCGTCTCCGCTATGCTGTAGACATGTCTATTACGGCTTTTGGTGATAGGTCTCCTCTGTTTGGCGCCGGGACGTTTGTGCATCCCGATGCGACGATCATCGGGGATGTGGTGCTGGAGGACGGTGCCAGCGTCTGGCCGGGTGCGGTCCTGCGCGGAGACGTCGAACGGATCGTCATCGGCGCGCACACGAGCTTTCAGGACAATAGTGTTGCGCACACCGATCACGAGTGCCCGCTGACCGTAGGGCCACATTGCGTGGTCGGTCACGGGGTGATTCTTCACGGCGCGACCATCGGAGCTCGGTGCCTTGTGGGTATGGGCAGCACGGTTCTCAACGGGTGCGAAGTAGGCGACGACTGCATCATCGGTGCGAATGCACTCCTCACTCAAGGCAAGGTGTTTCCGCCGCGCAGCCTCATCGTCGGCGCGCCCGCCAAAGTGGTGCGCGAACTCACGGACGAAGACATCGAGGTTCGCGCATCCCTGTGCGACATGTATGTCGAACGTGGGCGACGCTACTTGGAGCTTGGGCTGGGTGCGGATCTCGCGGCGTTTCGTCGTTAGGGCAGCGCGCTTCGCGGGCCAGCTAGCGACTAGCGGCGCCTCTCGGCAGGCCAAGACCCATCAGTGAAGACTTCGGTATTCCAGGTGTCGTTTTCTGTTGGCGCGAGCTCGCCTGGGTCCAGTCGCGCCGCAGTCGATGTGGGGCGCGGCCAGACCAGGAGACGGTTTCGCGCTCGCGTCTGCTCTTGGCTACGCGCGGCGTGCGCGTGCGGCGAGGCTGCGGCTGGGCTGGTACGATGATCGTGGAGAACGCGGAGAAGGGCCGTGGTACGTCCCTGAAGGAGGGCTCATGACCGATCATAGCCAGGATACTGCGTCGCAGCCGAACGTCGAGGATCTCAAGGCCAAGGCGTACAAGCCCATGGAAGATGCGATGGCACTCCACCCCTTCTACCGCGGCAAGATCGAGACAACCCTCAAGTGTTGCATACGGGACTTCAACGACTTCGGCGTCTGGTACACGCCGGGGGTGAGTAAGCCGTGCCTGGACATTCGCGATAATCCCGAGAAGGTCTACGAGCATACGAACAAGTGGAACACCGTGGCCGTCATCAGCGACGGAACGCGGGTGCTGGGCATGGGCGACATAGGTCCCAAAGCGGGCATGCCGGTCATGGAGGGCAAGAGTCTCCTCTACAAGTACCTCGGGGGCGTCGACGGGTTCCCGCTGATGGTCGACACCAAGGATCCGGACAAGTTCATTGAGTTCGTGAAGCTCGTGCAACCTGGTCTTGGCGGAGTGAATCTCGAGGATATCGCTCAGCCCAAGTGCTTCCGCATCCTCGACACCCTGCGCGAGGAATGCGAGATCCCCGTGTGGCACGATGACCAGCAAGGGACCGCTTGTGTGACGCTCGCCGGCCTCATCAATGCTCTCAAGGTCGTTGGCCGCAACATAGCCGACGTGAAGATCGCCTTCATCGGCTCGGGGGCGGCCAATGTGGCTATCAGCCGGCTCATCTTCGCTCACGGTGCTGATCCGGCGAAGTGTGTCGTTGTCGACAGCAAGGGCATCCTCAACCGCGAGCGCACAGACATCGAGGCGGTCAAGGCTGAGTGGGTGGACAAGTGGAAGTACTGCCAGATCACGAACGCGGAGGGTAAGCGCGGCGGTATCGAAGAGGCTCTCAAGGGCGCCGACGTCTGCATCGCGTTGAGCAAGCAGGGCCCAGATACTCTCCAGAAGGAGTGGATCCGCGGCATGGCGCCAGACCCGATCGTCTTCGCGTGCGCCAACCCCATTCCGGAGATGTGGCCGTGGGATGCCAAGGAGGCTGGCGCCGCCGTAGTCGCCACCGGTCGCTCAGATTTCCCCAATCAGGTTAACAATTCTGTGGGCTTTCCGGGGATATTTCGTGGGACTCTCGACGTGCGCGCCAAGACGATCACCGACGAGATGTGCATTGCCGCCGCACTCGAGCTCGCCAAGGTCGCTGAAGACAAGGGCCTGAGCGCCGACTACATCATGCCGACTATGGACGATTGGGAGGTCTTCCCGCGAGAAGCGGCGGCAGTCGCCATGAAGGCGATCGAGCAGGGTATCGCCCGCCGCACGGACCTCACGTTTGAACAGGAGGTTCGGGAGGCGACGGCGATCATCGCACGCGCCAGAGGTCTCGTTCAGGACTCGATGGCTCTCGGCTACATCAAGATGCCACCAGAAAGCGTGGCTCCCCTGCCGACCAAAGAAGCGATGAAGGCGATGGGGCGCAGCGCGGGGGACTACGCCGGCGATCTCGCCGACAAGGCCGTGGAAGCTGTCGGTCCCGCGGCGCAGAAGGCCGCCGAAGCCGCGCAGACTGCGGTCGATAGGGTCACTGAGGCGATCAAGCGACTCAGTGATCGCAAGCAGCCGTGAGCCGCCGTAGGGTGAGATGACGCTGGAATCGGGTGCCACGCTCATCGCGAAGAGTAGCGACGCGGTCCGCGACATCGATGTCGAGCGCGTGGCGGAGACCATCGCCGGTCTGTGCCTGACAACATGCTGCGACGCTCCGGAGGACGTGACTGAGGCGCTGCGCAGTGCTCGTGAGACAGAGCTCAGCGGAGTAGGGCGCGAGATCCTCGATCAACTGCTGGAGAACGCCGCGATCGCCGCCGAACGCAGGGTTCCGCTGTGTCAGGACACCGGCTTCGCCGTCGTCTTCGCCGACGTGGGCCAAGATGTGCATTTCGTGGGCGGCGACTTCATCGCCGCGGTCAACGAGGGCGTGCGACGTGGCTACCGTGATGGTTTTCTGCGTAAGTCGATCGTCGCCGAGCCGGCACACGCTCGACGCAACACGGGAGACAACACGCCTGCCATTGTGCACACGAGGCTGGTTCCCGGACGCGGTGTGCGGTTGACGCTGATGGCGAAGGGCGGCGGCGCCGAGAACATGAGCGCGCTGGCGATGCTCAAGCCCTCAGATGGATGGGCAGGCGTGGCGCAGACCGTCGTCGAGACCGTGAGCAGAGCCGGATCCAATCCTTGTCCGCCCACGATCGTGGGCGTCGGGATCGGCGGGACCATCGAGATGGTGACGCTACTGGCCAAGAGGGCTCTTCTGCGGGAGATCGGTTCGCGACATCGCGATCCACGGCTGGCGGAGCTCGAGGATGAGCTGCTGGTGGCGGTCAACGCTCTCGGCATCGGCCCTCAGGGTCTGGGCGGCAGCACCACATCGCTGGCCGTCTTCATCGAGGAGATGCCATGCCACATCGCCAGCATGCCGGTCGCCGTGAATGTGCAGTGCCACGCTCAGCGGCATCGAACGGCAGTGCTGTGAGGGACCGATGACGCCGCCGCGACGGATCAGCACGCCGCTGGACGAAGATGCGGTGCGTGATCTGCATGCCGGCGATCACGTTCTGCTGAGCGGCGTCATCTATCAAGCGCGCGACGCCGCCCACAAGCGCATCGCAGCCTTGCTCGAAGAGGGCAAGGCGCCGCCCTTCGACTTGCGCGGCGCGGTCGTCTACTACATGGGACCGAGTCCGGCGCGGCCGGGAACCGTCATCGGCGCGGCGGGACCGACGACGAGCGGCCGCATGGACGCGTATACACCGCTCCTTCTGCGACACGGCCTGCGGGGCATGATCGGCAAGGGCGCGCGCAGCCAGACTGTGCGGGATGCGCTGGTCGAACACGGAGCCGTGTATCTGGCCGCGACTGGAGGAGCGGGTGCGCTCCTCGCCACGCACATCATCGCCAACGATGTCATTGCATTTCCCGAGCTGGGTGCTGAGGCGGTCGCGCGGCTGCAGGTCCGCGATTTCCCGACCATCGTCGTGAACGACTGCTTTGGTGCCGACCTCTACGTCGAGGGTCGTGCTCGCTACGAGCAGCGGTAGGGCGCCACTCGGCCGTGCTTGCCGTAGAATCGGCCAAACGGAGGAGCGCTCGTGACACAACTCCTGTTCGCGCTTGGTCGCATGATTGGACTGGGCACGTGCGCTGGCGTGCGCCCGTCGCTGACGCTGGCCGTGATCGGCATGATGTACCACCTGCACGCGGGGACTGCCCTCAACCCCGTATTCGACTTCCTTAGTAACTGGGTGGCTATCCTGGTGTTCGTCGTCCTGGGGCTTGTCGAGGCGGGTGTGGACAAGATCCCGCGCTTCGATCGCGTGCAGAGTCGGTTGACGCTTCCCTATCGTGTTGTCATGGGCGGTGTTGCTGGCGCGGCCACGATTCCCTACGGATGGCCTGGCATGGCCGTGGGCGGTGTGGTGGGCGCGGGCGCCGCGTGGTTCGCTCTTGAGACCAAGCAAGGCGCACGGCCGAAGACGGTGCCGAGCGACGCCGTTCTCGTGCTGATGAGTATCTGGGAAGACGTGGCCTCGTGTCTGGCTGCAGTGGCAACTCTCGCGCTGCCGGGGTTCGGTTACCTCACTCTCGCCTTCACGGCCGTTGCTCAAGGACGCACGCGCTATCTGTATCGTGCCAAGTACCGTAGGATGCAGAAGAAGGGGACCGGTGCGGGCGGAGGCGTCTCCGTCGGTCAGCCGCGACAACACGGGAGTTAAGGCGGCATGGGCGACCACATCACACGCCGAGCACGCATGGTGAGTGAACAGATTGCGGCGCGCGGCGTACGTGACACGGATGTGCTAGATGCCATGCGATCCGTGCCTCGGCATCTCTTCGTTCCCAGTGAGTTCGAGAGCCGAGCCTACATGGACTCGCCGCTCTCAATCGGCTATGGGCAGACGATCTCGCAGCCGTACATGGTTGCGCTGATGACCGAGCTTCTGCAGGTCAACGTGCGCAGTCGCGTGCTCGAGGTCGGCGCCGGGAGCGGCTACCAAACAGCAGTGTTGGCGGAGCTTGCCGGGGAGGTGTACGCGATCGAGCGTCTCGCGCAACTCGAAGAACGGGCACGTCGCGCACTGGGCGTCTTGCACTACAACAACGTCCGCATGGCGATTGGCGACGGCACCCGAGGATGGCTGGAGCGGGCGCCGTTCGATGGGATTCTTGTGGCCGCGGCCGCCGATAAGGCACCGCCGCCGCTACTGGAGCAACTGGCTGAGGGTGGACGGATGGTGATCCCGCTCGGCGCTGCGGGGCGGGAGCAGACGCTCACCGTCTTCGCCCGCGAGGGAGCCAAGATCACGCGGCAAGCGAGTGTCGAGTGTCGGTTCGTCCCGCTGCTGAGCGGTGAAGATGTCGTCGCCGGCGGACCGGCGGCGCGAGAGCGCCGCGCGGCGCCCGACACGGACGCCAACGGCGAACAGGAGGGCGACGCGGTGAAGTGCGTTCGAGCGCGCGTCTACGGTCGTGTACAGCGAGTCTACTATCGGGCGTCGGCACGGGCCGAAGGTGAGCGACTTGGGTTGAATGGCTGGGTGCGCAATTGCGCGGATGGGTCCGTGGAGCTCCAGATGCAGGGTCGCGAGCAGGCCGTCGACGCGATGCTCGACTGGTGTAGCGTTGGACCGCCGGCGGCTGAGGTCCAGCGCGTCGAGGTGGACGCCGTCGATCCTGACGACACGCTCGCCGGGTTTGGGGTGCGCCAGTGACGGTCTTGCTTCTGGAGTGTCTTGTGCCGATGAATCACCGGTGTGTTGTCCCTGGGGCAAGGACGCGGATGCGTATCGTCCCGGCGAAGTCTCTATCGGTCAGAGCATGCGCCCGGCGCAATCCCGGGCAACGGAGTCCACGGAGGTGACGGAGTGAGTAGTTCAGGCAAGCGCCGCGGAGGGTTTCTCTTTGGCGCGGTAGTCGGCGCGGTGGTTGGGCTGTTGCTGGCGCCGCGCAGCGGCAAAGAGACGCGTGAGCAGCTCCTCGGTGCCGGCGACGGTTTCGGTGGTCAAGTGGAGCGTCTCAAAGGGGCAGTCGAGGCCGGCAAGGAACAGGCGGCCGGGCAGTCTGAACATCTCTTGCAGAAGATAGAAGAGACGCGCGAGAGACTCCGTCGCCAGATGGAAGCCGGCGACGGTGACGAAGACGCGTCCGTCGACGAGACGTTGCGCGAGCCGTCAAACACCATCTGAAGCAGAGATCGCTCAAGCGGCAGCGTCGCTGGGTAGGAGTGCTTGCCGGGGGCGCGTTCGCCGGCGCGGCCTACATGCTCTATGAGGCGCAGTGGCTGCGCCGCGTGGATCGGCGTCTCCTCGTGCCGGAAGTTGCGGCGGATCTCGACGGTTTGACGATCGTTCAGCTCTCCGATCTGCACGCCGGTTTCGGTCCGAGCCTCAACGTGCGTGCGTTGCGCAAGGCGGTCGATCTTACGCTCGCCGCACGGCCGGACCTTGTGGTCGTGACCGGAGACTTCGCCGGCGGACCGTTCTCGCAATCGGCATGGCAGCGCCAACTCCGCCGGCTCATGGCGCCGCTGGGAGTTCTGGGGGTCATGGGCAACCATGATCACGGCGACAGCAAGGCACCCTTCGTTTCGGCGATGGATCCTGAGCTCGTGACAGGCTGTGGCGTTCGCCTGCTGATGAACGAGGTTGTCACGTTGCGCCGCGGTGGGGCGGTTGTACAGGTGGGCGGCGTCGACGACAGCTCGGGTGGATACGACGATCTGGCGGCTGTCGAGGCGTCGCTCGACCGTCGACCTGAGGTGCTGCGTCTTCTCCTCACGCATCATGCGGAGGTGGCGCTGCGTGCTGCGCCGGGAGATTTTCATCTGGCGCTTGCGGGTGACACTCATGGCGGCCAGATACGAATTCCGCTACCCGGCGGTCCGGTTCCGCTCAGTGATCTGGGCGCGCGCTTCGTTGAGGGCTACCACGAGGTTGACGGAAGACGGATCTACGTTACCCGAGGAGTGGGAACGAGCTTGCTTCCCTTTCGCGCGTTCTGCCGGCCGGAGATCGTGGTCTTGCACGTCGTCGCGGGGCCAAAGTGACGGGCTTGCGCTCAGTGCTTGCTGAGGGAGGCGAGGCGTGCCAAGGGCGGTGGCACTGAATCGAGTGCAGCGACCGGGCATACCTCGGTGCAGGCATAGCAGCGCACACAGCGCTTGTCGTCGAAGACCGGTTTCGGTGCGAGGCGGATGGCTTGTGCGCCGCAGATGTTGGCGCACTCGCCGCACTTGATGCAGGCATCGGAATTCACGAGCTGCGGCCGCGCTGTGATCAACCTGCGAACGGCGCGATGCGCTGTCGGCGGCAGAAGTTCCTGCAGGTCGCGACTCGCCGGTCGAAAGTCGACTTCGCGGGGTATGGGGTCGCCCGCCCGTGTGTACGGATCGGCTAGGTCGATGAGACCGCGGTGTTCTGCCGCGGCGAGCGTGTATACCGCATGTCGCGCATGATCGGTGCGGTCCGCGAGTGCAGCGTCGAGGGCGTGGCAGTCGACGGCGGCGAACAGTGATCCGAGATGCCGAGGGTCGCCGCTTCCCGGACCCTGCCCCTCCATGGCGACGATGCCGTCGATGATGGTGAAGCGCGGCGTCACCGCGGTGTGCAGGTCGACGAGCATGTCGGCGAAGTCGTCGCGGCGCTGGGCGCGCACATGTAGCTGCGCTTTGGCGAGTCCGGGGATACAGCCGAACGTGAGCTTCACGCCGCCTGTGAGTCGCATGAGTTGGTGAGTCTTGAGGATGCCGACCTGGATGATGCCGTCGGCATCGGCGAAGGCGCGCCCGTAGGGGAAGGTACGAAACAACCGGCCTTGCGGGGCATGGAGCGTTGCGCGGTCGTCTTCCGTGTCGACGATGGGCACGCGTTCTTCCAGGCAGACGGCGGTGATGCCGCTGAGCTTGAAAGCGCGTGCCACTTTGGCTGGGCCGTTGACGCCGCCGGGGCTGTCGGCGACGAACGGGCGCGCTCCCTGCGCCTTGAGAGCGCGCAGCACGGCGCGCAGGGTTTCTGGGTGCGTGCAGACGGCTGCCTCCGGCGGAGCCGCGCGCAGCAAGTTGATCTTGACGGCGATGCGCTCGTCGCTCGCGACGAGCGCGGACCACCCGCCGAACGGCTCGACAAGTTCGTCGAGCTTGACCGCGAGTGAGGGGCCATGTTGCGCCCGGACGTGGCTGACGAGCGCGGGCGGGTTAGGGGGCGTCGCTGGCGACGCGAAGCTCATGCTTGCGGCTTCGCGGCAACCACCACGTTGTGGTACAACCCGACTTCTCCGGGCGGGTAGACGCCACGCTCGTGCAGCCCGAGGAGCGTAAGCGCCGAACGCAGCTCGCCCAGCGGTAGTACGTGGTCGTTCGGCGGGCCGAACGGACGCTCCATCTGAGCGAATTCGGCGGCGAGCAAGATGCCCCCGGGAGCAAGCAGGCGCATGACCTCCGCGAGCGCAGCGGGGTCGCCATGGATGTGGTGAAAGACGTTGATCATGAAGATGCGCTGCGCGACGGCGTCATCGAGCGGCACGCGCCCGTCGGTATTGGCAACGATGCTCACGCGCCCCGCGGGGGTGTTGGCGGCGAGCTTGTCGCGGAGCATCTCGAGAAGCTCGGGTTGCTCGTCTACGGCGATGAGCTCGCCATCTGGAACAGCGTCGGCGATGGGCAACGAATACATGCCGGTGCCGGCGCCAAAGTCGAGGATGGTCTCGGAGCCGCTGAGTTCGAGCAGTTCTATGAGGCGCTGCGGCGGCATCTCGACGAGGCGCTCCGGATTCTCGAGCTTGGCCGCGTTCTTCGGGTCGAATTTGTGAACCATGACTCCTCTAGCGGACGCAGCGGGAGTACTTGAGGAACGTGTCGAGCGCTCGCTCGATGGCCTCGTGCGGCGCCATTTGCTGCGGCTCACCCTCTTCTTCGCTCAGGCACTCGCGCATCTTGAGTGAAATGAGGAGCACGCCCACGCGGTCTAGAGCCGCACGTGTTGCCGCGAGCTGAGTGAAGACCTCGTCGCACGAGCGCCCTTGTTCGATCATACGCTGCAGGCCGCCGCACTGGCCCTCAACGCGACGCAGGCGATTGATGAGACGGGCAGAGTCGTCGGCGGCAAAGTGCTCCATGGGCGCATTATACCCCCGGGGGGATACGCGGCCAAACACGCTACTCGCGTCTCTGACCAGGATCACGCGGCCGCGGGGGCTGCGTGCTTGCGGCAGCGAGCTGCGCCAGGATCTCGTCTGCGAAGACCATCCCGTTCGGGCCGCAGCCGAGGCGTACATTGGGCTTGAGCGTCCCGTGGAAGTCTGAGCCCCCCGTGACCGCGAGGTTGTGGTGGGCGGCGAGTTCGAGGCAGGTTGCGACCGTCGTGGCAGAGTGGGCGGGGTGATAGCACTCCAGGCCGACGATGCCGGCGTCGACGGCGTCGTGCACGATGCTCTCGAGATCGGCGAACTCGGTGTGGATGATGCCTGGGTGGGCAAGCACCGCGAGGCCGTCGCTTTCGCGCAACAGCTGGACGGCGGCGCGAAGCGAGAGACGGCGCCGATCGACCCACGCTGGACCGCCACGGCCGAGGTAGAGCCGGAAGGCGGAAGAAACCGAGTCGACGTAGCCGCTTTGCACCATGGCGAGGCCGATATGTGGCCGGCCGACGGCGCCATCGCCGGCAACAGCGGACAGCCTCTGCGGGTCGATCGGCATGCCGATCTCGGCCAGGCGCTCTAGGATGCGCGCGTTACGCTGATCACGGTAGCGTCGCAACTCGGCGAGCTGGGCACGGAGCGTGTGACTTGGTGGTCCGTCGAGGAAGTAGCCCAGCATGTCCATCGTTGTGTGCTGATGCTCCAGGGTGATCTCGACACCGGGTACCACGGTAAAGCCGAGGCGCTCGCCTGCGGAGAGCGCCTCCTGTATCCCGTCGACGGTGTCGTGATCGGTGATCGCTACGGCTGACAGGCCCATTCCGGCGGCTGCTTCGACGAGTTGTGTGGGCGTGTAGCTGCCGTCCGAGAATGTTGTATGCGCATGGAGATCGATCATGAGACCAGAGTACCCGAGATACGGGCGCCCGCGCACACAGCGGCGCTGCCGTGAGCGGGCGCCTTGTCGCACGGCAGGGGAGCGCGGTAGTGTTCGGAGCGTGAAGCTCCCCTACGACGACATCCATCTCATCGCCGATCCACTCTACGGCTACTTGCGCATCACGCTCTCGCGCGCCGGCGAGATCGCGGAGGCGGATGTCATCGACAGCCCCTGGGTTCAGCGGCTCAAGCGCGTGCATCAGCTGCAGAGCTCCTGGTGGGTCTTCCCCGCCGCCGAGCACAGCCGCTTCGCTCACAGCGTCGGTGTGATGCACCTCGCCGGGCAACTCGCGCGCCAGGTGCACTCGACGTTGGTCGAGGTCGAGCCTGCGACGCCGTCGCTCGCGCTCGTGGAGGAGACACTGCGCATGGCCGGCCTTCTCCACGACCTGGGTCACGGGCCGTTCAGTCACTTCTGTGACGAGGAGTACTTGCAGCCGGTCTTCGGCCTCGATCACGAACAGATCTCGCAGTATCTGATCGTCAACGAGCTCGGCGACTTGCTGCGCGCCCTTCGCCGCAGTCCCTCGGGTCCGTTCGCCGACGACGAGGCGCTCGACCCCTGGCACGTCGCGTTTCTTGTGCGGGCGGAAGAGGACGGCGTGCGCGCCGATGGTGTGCGAACGGATGCGGGCGCCGGCGATACGGGGAGCCCCATTCCCCGTTGGGTCCGGCTGCTGCATCGGGCGCTCTCCGGCGCCGTGACGGTCGACAACATGGACTACGTGCGTCGCGACGCGTACATGTGCGGCGTCTCGATTGGTCCGGTCGACGTGAATCGTCTCATCTACTACACGTTCTGCACCGACGAGGGCCTGACTTTCCACAAGCGCGCGCTCAGTACCCTGCGGGCTTTTCTCAACGCGCGCTTCTACATGTACGAGAACGTCTACTTCCATCGCGTCGGACACGCCATCGATCTGCACCTGCGGGAGATCTTCCGGCCGACACTTGAGCTCGTATTGCCGCAGAGTCCTCTCGACGATTCTGCCGCGTACCGGCGACTTACCGAGTGGTCGCTGTTCAGCACGGTTGAGGACTGGCTCGACCAGCCCTTGGCCAGTGAGCGGCGGGCGCTCGCCGAGCAGTGGCAGGCCATCATTCACCGCCACGTGAAGTACAGCATGGTCTATGAGCATCACGTGGAGCGGCAGCAGCCGCTGCCGGCGGCGCGCGACATGACCAGAGAAGAGTTCCGAGCCGCGATCGTCAAACGCCTGCCGGCGCACCTGAAGGACATCGAGTTCGTCGTCGACATCGCCTCCCAGGATCCCAGGCCGGTGAACCCGTTCATGGGTCCCAAGCGGATCGCCGTGTACGACCCCGTGACGCAGCGAATCGAGGAGCAGCTTCTGGGTGGGATCCTCGAGTTTGTGCCGGCGAAGGCGCACCTCTACCGCGTATTCGCGATCGGCCGCGAGCACGAGCACGAGCTCCACCTCGCGGCCCAGGCTGCTCTCGAGCACTCGGTGCCGCAGAGCCACATCAATCTGTAGGGGCGCCGAGCAGGCGCGTTGTGCAGGCGCGTGGGACCCGGGGTGCCTGGAACGCTCAGTCTTGGCCGGTGCCGGGTCCGGTCATCTCTTCCGGGTGCACCCAAGCGTCGAACTGGGCGGCGGTAATGCCGTCCGGTCCGAGCGCGGCCTCGCGCAGCGAGATCCCTTCTTGCTGCGCGCGGAGGGCGATGCGCGCCGCGCGCTCGTAACCGATGTGCGGCGTGAGCGCGGTCGCGAGCATGATCGACTCCTGCACGTGGCGCGCGATGATGGGTCGGTTCGCTTCGAGGCCGCGGGCGCAGTAGCGGTCGAAGGCGTCGATCGCCGCCGCGAGGAGGTCGATCGACTCCAGGAGATTGTGCAGCATCACAGGTTTGAAGACGTTGAGCTGGAAGGCGCCTTGCGAGCCGGCGAAAGCGATGGCGGCGTCGTTGCCGTAGACGTGCACGGCGACCTGCGAGAGCGCCTCGGCCTGCGAGGGGTTGACCTTGCCCGGCATGATCGAGGAGCCGGGTTCATTGGCGGGGATGAGGAGCTCGCCCAAGCCGGCGCGGGGGCCGGACGCGTACCAGCGTACGTCGTTGGCGAGCTTCATGAGGGCGCCGGCGAGAGTGCGCAGGCCGGCGCTGGTGTTGACGATCGCGTCGTGCGACGAGAGCGCGGTGAACTTGTTGCCGGCGGGCCGGAACGGTTGACCGGTGAGTTCGGCGAGGCGCCGGACGGTGGCCGGGGCGAAGCGCACGTCGCTGTTCATACCGGTGCCGACGGCGGTGCCACCGAGCGCGACCTCGTGCAGTTCCGGCAACGCGCGTTCGATCGTCGCGCCTGCTTCGTCGAGTTGCGTTACCCACCCTCTGATTGCTTGCGCCAACGTAATGGGCGTGGCGTCCTGAAGATGGGTGCGGCCGAGCATGACGATATCCTCGTGCGCCTGCGCTTTGGCGCGCAGTGTGTCGCGCAGGCGCCGTAGTGCCGGCAGCAGCTTCTCCGTGAGATCCTCGACGGTCGCCATGTGCATGACGGTCGGGAAGACGTCGTTGCTCGACTGACTGAGGTTGACGTGGTCGTTGGGATGCACCGGCACGTATGTTCCGCGACTTCCGCCGGCGAGTTCGTTGGCGCGGTTGGCGACGACCTCGTTGGCGTTCATGTTGGTTTGCGTTCCGGATCCGGAGTGGAAGATCGGGAGAGGAAACTCGGTGTCGAACTTGCCGTCGGCGACCTCGGCCGCCGCCGCGGCGATGAAGTTGGCGACGTCGCGCGGGAGGACGCCGAGGTCGGCGTGCGTGCGTGCCGCGGCCAGCTTGATGAGGCCGAGCGCACGCAGCACCGGTCGGCCCCATCGCAGTCGCTCGCCACCCGCGGGGAAGTGAGCGATCGCTCGCTGCGTCTGCGCTCCCCAGTACCGTTCTGCGGGGACCTCAACCTTGCCGAGACTGTCGTGCTCCGTGCGCCACTTGCCCATGGACGATACCGTACACTCTTGGGTACGTGAGTAGCGAGACCCCTCAACGTCTGCAGCGCGAAGAACGCACGATCAGCGTGATGATCGCCATGTACTGTCGCGATCATCACGAGGCCATCCCTCGCGATGCGCGAGGGCATTGCGCGTCCTGCGCCGAACTCTTCGGCTATGCCGAACGCCGGCTTGGCGCCTGCCGCTACGGCGTCGGCAAGCCTACCTGCGCGAACTGCGCGACACACTGTTACGCTCCCACTTTGCGTGAGCGCGTGCGCGCCGTGATGCGCTACAGCGGTCCGCGCATGCCGCGCGAGCATCCGGTGCTGTCGTTCTGGCACGTGCTCGACGGCCGCCGCGAGACGCCGCCGCCGGGGACGCCCTCCGCTCGTCAGAGCGCCTCCGACAGCAAGCGCGAAGTCTGATTGCGGAAACGCTGCAAGCGCCCTGTCGCATCGATGTCGGCGAGCGTGATCTCACGGCAGTGTTCGAGATCGTCGTAGAACGACTGCTGCACCTGCTTGGCGAACAGGTCGTCGAAGACCCAGACCATGAGTTCCTTGTGCAACTTCAAGCTGCGGTTGTCGAGGTTCATGGTCCCGACTGCCGCCAAGCTGCCGTCGACGACGATCGTCTTGGCGTGAAAGAAGCCACTTGTGTACAGGTGGACGTGACCGCCGGCTTCCAGCAGACGCCGGAAGTAGGTGTGCGCCGCCCAGAAGGGCACGCGCTTGTCCGGAACGCCGGTCATCATCAGTCGTACCTCGATCCCGGAGAGGGCGGAGTTGATGAGCTGGTCGTAGATGCTGTAGTCGGGGACGAAGTAGGGCGACTGCAGGAAGACGGTGCGCTCCGCCTGACCTATGGCGACGAGGTGGGCTCTTCGCGCCATGTCCCACGGGTCCTCCACGCCTTGCGTGGCGATCTCGACCAGGAACCCGGCGCTGATGCAGCCGGGGTCGGCGGCCGGCATGTAGCGGGCGTGAAACAGGCTCTCGCGGTGACGGACGTTCTCGTACCAGCGTGACGCGAACAGCTTCTGGAGGTCGGCGACCGCTTGACCAGTGAGGCGAATGTGCGTGTCGCGCCAGGAGGCGAAGCGGCGGCCGCCGTCGATGTACTCCTGGCCCATGTTCATGCCGCCGGTGTAGCCGATCTCCCCGTCGATGACGGCGATCTTGCGGTGGTTGCGGTAGTTGATGCGCAGGAGGTCGGCGAGGTCGGCCTCCACGTGCGCGCCGGCGTGAGCGAGCCGCAGCAGTTCGCGCTTGCCGAAGCGGATGGAGCCGATCCAGTCGTAGGTGATGCGCACTTCAACCCCATGCGCGAGTCTCTCCCTGAGAATCTGCGTGATCTCGGCCGTGAGCTCGTCCTGTTCCCAGATGAAATACTGCAGGTGGATCGAGTGCTGCGCGTTGCGCAGATCGCGCTTGAGAGAAGCGAACTTGTCGGCGCCCGAGACAAACAGTTCGATGGAGCTCGCTGGCAATACCTGCGCAACCTCCTTGGCGCTGATCGCGCGCTGTACCTTGTCGGCGGTTGTGCCGCGCCACTCGTCGATGAAGCGCTCGTAGGCGCAGACGTTGCGCTCGTAGACCGGAGCCATGCCCTCAAGCCGCTGCCGTCGCAGGGCCTTCGCCCACCCCTTGCGCTCGGCGATGACGCGCCAGTCTCTGCCCAGGAAGATGTACAGGAGGACGCCGACGAACGGCAGGAAGATGAGCACGAGAAGCCAGGCGAGCGTGAGCGACGGTTCGCGATCATCGCCGATCAGCAGAACGATCAGGCCGGCCAGGTAGATGGCGAACGCGAGGAAGACGAGAATCGTAATGCTCATGGCAATCCTCGAGGCTATCCCAGGCAGGAGTGCTTTGTCCACGCGTGCACAAGCGAGGGCGTGCCCTCGTACTGTGTGAGCACGCAAAGGCGAGGGAATGGTGCCTGTATGTCGCGCGTTGGGCGCGGCGTGCGCGTGAAGGAAGGCACACTATGATCGGTGCAGTAATTCTTGGGCTCCTCGCCGGCGCAATCGCACGGGCGCTGGTTAGAGATCCGTTTGAGGGCATGAGCGGCCCGTTGAGCTGGCTGGTCTCGCTCGGCGTCGGGCTTGGCGGCGCGTGGATCGGTTGGTGGATCTTCACCGGCCTGCTCGGCATCGGCGACAGTCAGATGTTCGATCTCGGCGGCATTGTCGGCGCTGTGATCGGTGCGATCCTGCTGCTCTTCGGCCTCAACGCGATCGTCGGCGCACGGAGGGGTGCGCACCGCTAACGCCGCTGAAACCGCGGCGCGCGATGCCGTCGAAGCGCAGGAGGAGGTCACGATGCCCAGAGTGTCTCTGGACCAGCAAGCTCCTGAGTTCAGCCTCCCGGACTTCACCGGCAAGACGGTCAGCTTGTCCGACTATCGTGGCCGCAAGAACGTGCTGCTCGTCTTCAACCGCGGTTTCACGTGACCGTTCTGCCGCCGGCATATGGCGCAGTTGCGCCATGACCATGCCGAGTTCGTGGCTCGCGACGTCGAGATCGTCGTCGTGGGCCCCGAGGACGCCGCCGCCTTCGCCGAGTACTGGCGAAGGGAGTCGCTGCCGTTCGTCGGTCTACCCGATGCTCGCCACACCGTCCTCAAGCTCTACGGGCAGGAGGTCCAACTGTTCAAGCTGGGACGGATGCCCGCCCAGGTGCTCATCGACAAGGCCGGCGTCGCGCGCTTTGTCCATTACGGGCACAGCATGAGCGACATCCCCGACGACGCGGAGGTCCTGGCTCTGGTCGACGCGCTCGAAACGCCGCCCGCCACCGCTGCTCTGGACTGAGAGGCGGTCGTCGGGTTGTCACGGTTTCCCCCCAGCCCTTTGTGCAGCCCGACTGTCCAACACCGACAGGTCTCGTCAGTCCTGCCTGGGCACGCGTGTCCGATCCGCTTGAGCGTTCGGCTCGCCGCACCGCTGGCGCTTCGTTCGCGGCGCGGTATACTGGCGACTCCGTGGGCCGCTAGCTCAGTTGGGAGAGCGCCGCCTTTGCACGGCGGAGGTCAGGGGTTCGACTCCCCTGCGGTCCACCACTGATTGACTGCCGCTGCGGACTCGCCGATCGCCGACTACCGCTCCACCTTGGGACGATCTCCCGCCCGCTGCCCGATTGGACGACAGCGACCTCGCCTACTCCTACTCCGCGTCGTCGTAGAACCGACGCATCAACTCCGTGTCGCTGAGCGCGGGCGAGTAGCCGCCGGCGCGGACGAGCCAGAGGCGAATCTGCGGCTCCGCCAGTGCGTCGAGCACGACGACGGTCGCCGAGCGTGTGAGTCTGAGCAGCGAGAGGGCGGCGCCTCTCTTCAGCTTGTCGCTGGCCCGCCCGTCTTGCAGCACGAGCAGAAGTCCGGCGGCGAAGTCAGGCGGCCGAAGCCGGCCGAGGACGATCTCGGCGTTGGCCCGCGCCGCGGATGATCCGCCACTGGCCAGGCGGAACACCTTGGGCACGATCGCCGGCGCCAGCTGCGCGAGTGCGTCGGCTAGATCGATCAGCGCTTGCATGGTGGCGCCCTCGCAGGGAAGCGAGAGCAACTCGAGGAGCACTGAGTCGTCGACGCTGCGCCCGAACGACGACATGAACTCCTCGGTCTCCTCTGCGGCGTGAGCTAGGTCATCTGGGGTGCGCGCCGCTTCACAGGCGGCGACCAGCTGGCGCGCCGTAAGGAGGGCGGCGTCCTCCGGTCGCGGCCGTCCGAGGCCCAGGTTGTCCTCCGGTCCGTAGGCGTCTTCGTCGTCAAACGACGTCATGATGTCCTTCCCCCCGTGCCTCCCGACTGCGTTCCATGTACGCTTCTACCCGGAGGGGGTACGGTTCCGCACCTTGCCGGACACACAGGTCAAGGCTGGCGCTGCGCCGTCGATACGGAGAGAAACAACTGTCCACAGAGGGGGGCTGTCTTGAATCGTCAACCATTTCACAGAAGAGAACGTCTCGTGCCGCGGGTGTTCGTCATTGCACTGGTGGCCATGCTCACCGTCCTGCTGGCGGCATGCGGGAGCCAAGACTCAAGCGGCACCGACTCCGGCGCCGTGGAGACGACACCCTACACGAACGCTCAGTACGGCTTCAGCCTCGAGTACAGCGAGCCCTACGGCGTGGTGACCGACTCGACTGTGTCGGGCGAAGAGTACGCGATCGCCTTCGCCGATAAGGACGGCACTGTGATCAACGATCAGTACGCAACCGGTGTACGGGTGTCCGTCTACGAACTGGAGCAGGCGATCAAGGCGGCCGACGTTCCCAAGCTCGAGACGGAGATGAGCAAGGTCCTCAACAAGATGATCACAGCTCTCCCCGGAGGCAAGACGACGAGCGAGGTCAAGACGACGAAGCTGAACGGAACACCTGGGTACACGGTGGACTACGTGTTCACAGAGGGCGGCGAGGAGCTTACGTCGAGGCTCTACATCTTGATCAAGGGCACGAACGAGTACCACGTCTCGGCGCAGGCTGCCAGCGATGAGTGGGCAGACAAGCAGGATGGTCTGGAGGCCATTGTCCAGACGTTTACGCTGGACTGACCCCGAGCGGCGCGCTACCGCCGCTTTCGTCCGACGGCGAAGTACGTCAGCGGGCCGATCACATCGATGAAGGAGAGCGCGGTCCACATGCCCTTGGAGCCGCGAATCTCTGCTGCCGGTCGACGCTTGATATCGATGAGGGCTGCTCCGAGGAGGGCGAGCTCCACGGCGCCGCCGACGACGATCAGGGCGCGACAGGGCGTGCTCAGTTCGCTCCACTTCCTGGTCATGAGCTCCTCCTGTGTCGGTGAACTCTCTCGACACTGAGTGTACGCCGCGGGAGCAGAAACGTCTGCTCCCGCGGCGTGAATCTGCCATGCGCTCAGGCGCAGGCGGCCTCCGGCTCGTCGTTGCCTGTGCGTGCGAGTGAACCCGGTGCGCTCGTGGAGCGGCCGAGCAGCTTGCGGTTGAGCCGCACGACGGTCGCGATGGTCACGATCTGGACCACCGCGACGACGGCCAGCAGCGCCAGGTGGATCGGCGAGAACTTCGCGACGATGTTCGTCGAGACGAGACCCCAGTGAATGAAGAACTGCGCCAGGACGGCGACGGCTACACCGGGGCAGATGAGTCCGTACGCAGCGATGCTGCGCTTCTCTCCGCGGATGTAGTCCTTGAAGTATGACTGCCGGCGCATGATCGCCCACCCGGTTAGGCCCATGACCACCTGTGCGGCGACGAGCAGCCCGAAGAACACGAGCCAGACGATGGCGGGGATCGTCGTGTGCAGGAGCGTATGGGCGATGCCGCTTGCGTCGCGCAGGATGGTGATCCCGAACAGGGTGAAGATGGGGATCCCCATCCAGAGGGTTGGCCCCGCCTCAGTCGCCATGCCGTGACGGAGCATGGCGCCGAAGCTCACCGGCAGCTTGATCGCGATCCAGCTCACGGAGGCGGCGAAGAAGAGGAAGGTGCCCAGCAGGCCGATGACGACGTAGGTCTTCGTGTCGCTCATCGCCGCGGATGCGGCGAATCCCGTGGCGATCATCGCGAAGGCGAAGCTCGGCAAGACCTGACTGAAGTGGTTGGTGTCCTCGATGTCGAAGTTGCGATGGGTGAGGATGCGCGTGAGATAGCGACCGAAGAGCCCGAAAGCGTAGGCGCCGATAGCGGCGAAGGCGAGCAGAGCGAAGGGGAACAGGTACTCCTTCACGCCCCAGAGGCCGGGCACGAAGAGCGCGCCGAGCACGAACGCCACATTGACGCTCATGGCGTACGTGAGCGGAATCGCGAGGAGCGATACCTCGGCGTTGGTTTGCCGGAACTCGGCGAACTCCGCGGAACGGGCGAACCCACGGTAGGCCAAGATGTTGCGAACCAGCAACTGGACGTGCCGGAGCGCGAAATACGCGATGAGAGCGAGGTCGATGGCCACGAGTACTTTGGTGAGTGTGCCCACGCCGTCGTAAACGGCGGCGATGTGGCTGAAGTTTGGGATCGGCTCACCGGGGTGGGGCACGAGAAACATCAAGTAGACGAAGAACGAGATGGCGAGGCCGCCCATGCCCAGGGCGGAGAGGAAGTACAGCGGTCGGTAGGTCACGGCGAATCCTCGGGCCATAGAGCGCTCCTTTCTCAACTGCTAGATACCCCACGGGGTATATCGGTGGAGGGAGGATACACGGGGCCTGTAGTTTCGAACAACCGCCTGGCGTTGAAGACTAGACGTGGAGTGCGGCGCGATGGAGGCCGACAAACCTGCGTGCGTAGAATAGGTAGGTCCGCCGGCCCTTGCCGCGCCGCTCGCAGCGCTAACGAAAGGAATCGCCGTGGCTCCAGTCAAGCCTTTGCCACCCGAAGCGCTCTCGACGCGCTGCACACTCGAGCACGTCGACTTCACCACGACCGACGATCTCACTGACGGGATCCAGTTCGTCGGTCAGGAGCGGCCGATCGCAGCGATCGAGCTCGGCGTGGCTATCGATCGCGAGGGTTACAACATCTTTGCGCTGGGACCGAGTGGGACGGGCAAGTACACCGTCATCCAGCACTTCGTGGAGCAGCGCGCCGCGGCCGAGTCGCCGCCGGATGACTGGTGCTACGTCAACAACTTCGAGCAGCCGTCGGTTCCCCGCGCGCTGCGTTTGCCGGCCGGGAGGGGCAAGCAGCTCAAGCGCGATATGGAGCGGCTCGTCGAGGAACTCCATACCGGTCTCTCTTCGGCCTTCGAGAGCGAGGAGTACACCACTCGTCGCCGCGCTCTCGAGGAGGAGTTCGGCGAGCGGCAGCAAGCGAGTCTCGCCGAGATGCAGGAGAAGGCGAAGGCGCGCGGTCTGGCCATGCTCAGCACGCCGGGAGGGCTGGCGTTCGCGGCCGTCAAAGAGGGCAAGGTCATCCCGCCGGCGGAGTTCGAGAAGTTGCCGGAGGAGGAGCAGAACCGCATTCAGGAGGAAGTGGAGGCGCTGCAAGACGAACTGCAGACGGTGCTTCTTCAAGTGCCCCGCTGGCAGCGCGAGTTCCAGACTCGTCTCCGTGAGCTGAAGGACGACGTGACCAGCTTGGTGGTCGCCGACGCCATCGACGATCTTCTTGCCGCGTACAAGGACCTTCCGGATGTCCTGACCTATCTTGAGGCAGTCCGTAGCAGTGTCCACGATCAGCTCGAGGACTTTCTCGGGAACGGCGAAGAGAAGGACGGCGAAGGGCCGGCGGCGCGCCTCCCGCTGCCCGATGCACTGAAGAAATCTCCGGCACTCCGCCGTTATCAGGTGAACGTGCTCGTCGACTCGAGCGATGCCGGCGGCGCGCCGGTCATCTACGAGAGCAACCCGTCCTACCTCAACATGGTGGGTCGTGTCGAGCAGATGTCGGTGATGGGTGCCTTGCTGACCGACTTCACGCTCATCAAGCCCGGTGTGCTCCATCGCGCCAATGGCGGCTACTTGGTCCTGGATGCGGTCAAGGTGCTGAGCAATCCCTACGCCTGGGAAGGGCTGAAGCGCGCTCTGCAGTTTCATCAGGTCCGCATCGAGTCGCCGGTGCAGATGCTGAGCCTGACGAGCACGGTGTCTCTTGAACCGGAGCCAATACCGCTGGATGTGAAGATCATCCTGATGGGCGACCGGCAGCTCTACTACCTGCTCACGCAAGCCGATCCCGACTTCAATGAGCTCTTCAAGGTGGCCGCCGACTTCGACGACGAGTTTGTGCGCACCGAGGAGACGATGCGGCAGTTCGCCTATCTCATCGCGACGATCGTCCGGCGTGAGCGCCTTCTGCCATGCGACCGTGCGGCGGTCTGCCGGGTGATAGAGCACGCGGCGCGACTGGCCGGCGACTCCGAACGTCTCACGGCGCAGGTGCGCGCGGTGATGGACCTGCTCGAGGAAGCGGATCATTGGGCACGGCGCGGCGGGGCCGATCTCGTCGGCGCCGCGCACGTTCAGCAGGCGATCGACGCCCAGATCTACCGCTCCGATCGCATCCGCGCGCGCATGCACGAAGAGACTCTGCGCGAGACGATGCTGATCGACACAGAGGGAGCCAAGGTCGGCCAGATCAACGGTCTCTCGGTGCTCACTCTGGGGACGTATGCGTTCGGTCGTCCCAGCCGCATCACGGCCAGCGTTCACATGGGCAAGGGCGAGGTTGTCGACATCGAGCGCGAGGTCGAGCTCAGCGGACCGCTGCACTCCAAGGGGGTGCTCATTCTCTCCGGCTTCCTGCGCGGCAGGTACGCACAGGAACATCCGCTGTCGCTGGGCGCCAGCTTGGTCTTCGAGCAGTCCTACGGTGGTGTTGACGGTGACAGCGCCTCGTCCACCGAGCTGTACGCCTTGCTCTCGGCGATTTCCGGGGTGCCGATCAAGCAAACGCTCGCGGTGACGGGATCGGTGAACCAGTTCGGGGAAGTGCAGGCGATCGGCGGAGTGAACGAGAAGATCGAAGGATTCTTCGATCTGTGTAAGGCGCGCGGGCTTACCGGTGAGCAGGGGGTTCTCATCCCGGCGGCCAACGTCAAGCACCTCATGCTGCGCCAGGACGTCGTCGACGCCGTCGTCGCCAAGCAGTTCGCGATCTACCCGATCGCCACGATCGACCAGGGCATCGAAGTGCTCACCGGGCGACGCGCCGGCAAGCTGGGCGCCTCGGGTCGCTATCCCAGCAGAAGCGTGAATCGTCTGGTGGCCGACCGCTTGGCGGGGATGGCCGCACGCAGTAGGTCGGAGGCCGGGGCGGCGCCGCGCAAGACGCGGCGCAAGGCAGCCGCCGGTGCAGGCTCCAAGGGTGAGGCGCGGCGCTCGCGTGCCGCGGGCACGGTGCCGCGCGAGGGAAAGGACGCTCAGACATGAGCGACGCGCCGCAATCAGCACCCGTCGAGCGTATCGTCGTCGCGCTGGATGCGTCGCCGCAGAGCGTTGCCGCTTTGCGGGCGGCGGTTGAGCTCGCCGTCATGACGGAGGCGGAGGTCGAGGGTCTGTTCGTTGAGGATATCGACCTCATTCATCTCTGCGGCTTGCCGTTTGGCTGTGAGGTCGGCTCATTCACCGCCGAGGTGCGGCGTGTCGACGCAGCAGCGATGGAGCGTCAGCTCCGCGGTCTCGCGGCGGGAATCAGCGAGGCAATGGCACAAGTGGCGGCGGAAACCTCCGTCTCGTGGAGTTTCAGTGTTCGCCGTGGAGTTGTCGTGGAAGAGCTCGTCGCCGCGGCGCAGGGCGCGGCCCTGATGACCGTCGGCCGCGCCGGGCGCGGACGCCGTCGTGGAGTGGGCTCCACCGCCGAAGCGCTGGTCGACCAAATCGACCAGATGCGGCGACCGCTGCTGATTGCGGGTGAGGGGATTGGCTTGCGGCTTCCCCTCACGGTGCTCTACACGGGCACGCCTGCGGCGCGTCGCGCCTTGGATCTCGCCTTGCGACTGACGCGGCGCGATCCTGTTCGCATGCGCGTGGTTGCCTGGGCGAACGGCGATGTGACGCTCGACGTCACGGAGCTTGAGGCCGCCGTGCGCGACGTGCTCGAGCACGCCCCGCGGCTCGACGAGAAGCGGGAATCCTCGCGTGCGTCCGCTGCGCCGGTGGGCGTAGGGCCCGCAGAGGACTTGCTCGCCGTGCTGAAAGGCATGGACGGAGGCACGCTTCTCGTCCCGCGCGAACAGGCTTCGCTCGTCTCTCGCTACGGCGCCGCGGTGCTCCTCGTCCCCTAGGCCCCGATCCACTGCGTGAGCTTCCAGCCAAGCCAGACACCGACGACAGCGCCGACGAACCCAGACACGAGGCTGACGAGGGACAATGCGCCGACGTCGAGAAGCAGGACGGGTACATAGCCGCCGACGAAGCTGCCCACAAGCAGTCCGATGTATATCGTGATCTTCTCCATGGGTGCAGTTGGCATCGGCACGTAGCGGCCGACTCTGGATACGTGCTGGATGCGTGCGCAGGAGTAGCGCGGCCACCTCCGAATGAGCGAGTGAGTTTCGGCGCGCGCGTACGCGGCGATTAGTAGTGTTGCGGGTCGTTGGGGCTCGCGGAAACGGAGGAGGTGGCTGATGAGCAACCTATACGTGCTTGGCTTCGACAGCGAAACGGACGCCCGGGAGTTCGGCCTCAAGATTGGCGATCTTGTGAAGGAACGCCTGCTTGTCCTGGACGATGCGGCTATGGTGGTGCGCGACGCCGAAGGGAAGCCGCATGTGGAGCACGGCAAGCAGCTCGTCGGTGTAGGAGCGCTGGGTGGTGCCTTCTGGGGCATGCTCTTCGGCTTGATCTTCCTTATGCCGCTCTTCGGTCTTGCCATGGGGGCGGCCTTCGGCGCGCTGGGCGGCAAACTCGGCGACATCGGCCTGAACAAACAGGTGCTTGAGGAGATCGGCGACTCGATCAAGCCTGGTCAGGCGGGCTGGTTCGTCCTCGTGCGTCAGGCGACTGCCGACAAGGTCCTCGACGAGCTCGCGGGGACTCAGGCACGAGTCATCCGCACGAATCTGAGCAAAGAGCAAGAGGACAATCTGCGCCGTGTGTTCAGCGCCGAGGAGACTGCCTGAGCACGCGTAGGGGCGGAGCGGAGCGATCGACGGCTATTCGCCGCAGAGGCGGGCGAAGTATGACGCGTACGCGCGGGCTCCGCGCTCGAGGTCGGCGCTGCGCACTATGAGGCTCACGGCGAAGCACCCGTCTTCCTCCATGTCGTAGAAGTAGCCAGGTTGAACCCATAGGCGCTTCTCGCGCAGCAGTCCGAGGGCGATGTGCTCCTCGTCGAGGAGGCGCGGCGACTCGACGATGGCGGTCCAGCCGCCATCGCAGCGCCGCACTCGATGCGGAGAGGATGGACCCTCGAGGATATGTCGCAGCCGTTCGAGGTTCGCTGCGATGCGGCGCCAACACGGGCCGCTGAGTTGTTCCGCAGCCGCCAGCAGGTGCGGGAGAGCGTGCATGATGGGCGTGCCCGTTGAGAGGTAGGCGTCGGCGATGATCTCGAGCCGGCGGCGAGCCTCTCGACGGGCACGCCTTGGTCCTGAGACGGCGATCCATGCCAGCTTCATCTGCGGTAAGCAGAGGCGTTTGGAGAGGCCGTCGAGCACGAAGCACAGCGCGCGCTCCTCAGCGATGAACGACGATCGGGCGACGGCCTCATCACTGCAGTCGATCTCGAGCGGGTAGTCGTAGAAGACCTCGTCGACGATGAGCGCGCAGCCGTGATGTGCGCACATCGCGACGAGGTGTTCGCGCTCTGCTTCGCGGACGTAGGATCCTGTGGGGTTGTTGGGGTTGATCAGCACAAGGGCCCGGGCACGTCCGTCGCAGAGCGCCTCTTCGACGGAGGCGAGGTCGATGCGCCATCCGCCAGGGTGTGAATACTCGAGCCGGTACGGTCGCGGAACGACAGCCTCGAGTCCCGCCAGATGCTCGAAGAGCGGGTAGCCTGGCTTGGGCACGAGCACCGCGTCGCCTGGGTCGCAGAGGAGCTTGAAGAGCCAGGCGTAGGCTTCGGAAGTAGAAGCGCAGAGGAAGAGGTCGTCCACGTCGACAGTTGGCGGCAGCAGGCGAGATGGGGCTGCGCGTCGTTGGTAGAGCTCTGCGAGGGCGAGTCTGGCCTCCGAGAGGCCGTGCGGGTTCGGCTCGTAGTGCACGCTCTCCGGTGTGGCGAAAACTTCCCGAGCTACCACAGGCGGGGGTTCAAGTCCGACGCGAGTCGGATTGCTCTCGCAGAGGTCCAGTACCTCGACGTGCTCTGTCAGCAGTTCGGCTCGCGCTGCCCACAGTTGGTTGGTCCCGGTCGACCACGGCAGCCGGGTGGAGAAGTCTACGTTCATGCGCTCACGATAGGCGCCTGATCGGGCACCGACAAGCGCGCCGCAACTCTATTCAGCCTCTGTCTCTGCGGCGCGCTGTGTCTCAGCTCTCCTTCTCGAGCACCTCGTTGATCCATCCGAGTCCGGCGATGCCCGCGGGGAAGCCGCACGTTGTGATCGCAAGGACGGCGACCTGGCGGATCTCCTCGGGCGAGGCTCCGGCGGTCAACGCCTTGCGCGCGTTCGAGCGTGAGGCGCCCTCGGAAGAAGCACCGATCGCCAGGCCGAGCTTGACGAGGCGCGAGGTGCGGTCATCGAGGGGGCCGGCAACGTCTGACGCTTCGCCGAGTCGATCGAGGGCCCTGGCCACATCGGGGAACCGTTCGCGGAACTCGACGTACACGCTGGGAAGGTGCTCGCGCCCCATGGTGGTGCCTCCTTTGCTCATTGCTCGCCCATGCTCGATACCCGTGGACACGGCTGGTCATGCGCCGTAGGGGGGCGCGGAAGGCGCAGGCGCCCGGACGACACGTGCGGTTGACACTGTCTGAATAGAGGCGTATGTATGCAAGTATGCAAATACGCGAAGATAGCAGCGTGGCTTCACCGGATGACCTCAGGCCCGTCTATCGCATGCATGCCGAGCTCTGCAAGGCGCTTGCAAACGAACATCGGCAAGCCATCCTTCACGCTCTCGGCGACGGCGAGATGTGTGTGAGTGACCTCGCTGCGAAAATTGGCGTCTCCGTTCACAACGTCTCTCAGCACTTGCGTGTGCTGAAGGAGCGACGTCTGGTCGAGCCGCGCAAGGTAGGCCAGACGGTCTACTACCGCGTCACGAACATGAAGTTCATCCAGGCGTGCGCTTTGATTCGCGAAGCTCTCTTGGAGCAGCACGCCGCCCAAGGCGAATCGCTGGTAGCGGCGAGTCGTCTCCACACCGGACCGTCGCAAGCGCCGGTCGCCACCACCCCGCCATCGGCCGCTCCGCCGCCGGGCATCGTTCCGCCCGCCTGAGCGTCGTGCCGGCGGTCGCCGAGTTCCCCACTCTCGACGCGACACCACGAGCGGGCAGCTTCGCGAGAGATTGAGAAAGTGCACACAAGCACAAGACGAAGAGGAGAACACCATGGGAGAGGATCTCAGCAGCATCACGGTCGACAAGGTCGTCGACGCGCGCGGCACCTCGTGTCCGGGTCCGATCTTGGCAGCCAAGAAGGGTATTCCAGGCGTCATCGTGGGCGGCGTGATGGAGGTTCAAGCGACGGACACCGGGACGACCAAAGACCTCCCCGCATGGGCCAAGAAGATGGGCCATGAGTACCTCGGCATGATCGAGGAGCCTGGGTACATGCGGCTCTTCGTGAGGAAGATGAAGTAACCATGGCCACTGCGGAGGCAGCGGAGGTTCAGGGGTTCAGGCCCCGGATCCTCGTGTTCAGTACCAACAACATCTCTGATCCGGGGATCGATCTTGCGGGGAGCTCGCACATGCACTACTCGCCGACGGTCGTGGTGATCAGTGTGCCGTGCACGAGTTCCATCAAGCCCGGTTGGATTGTCTACGCCGTGAGCCAGGGTTTCGACGGCGTCTTCATCGCCGCCGACGGCGAGGAATGCGCCTACTTGAGCGACTGCAGTACTCGTACGGCGCGGATCATGACCGATGCGCAGGAGTTGTTGAAGGCTGAGGGGTTCGAGCCGCAGCGACTGCGCATGGCCGCGATCTGTTCTGTGTGCGCCGAGCCGTTCACCAACTACATGCGCGAGTACTCGAAGGCGTTGGCGGAGCTGGGACCGGTGCGGAGGGCTGTCGCATGAGCGCGGAACATGCTGGAGCGAGCGAGCGGAGCGCCGTAGGTACACCGGGGAAGTACGACGCCTTGGTGGTCGGCAGCGGCATTGGCGGCATGGAGTCTGCTCTCAAGCTCGGTGACATGGGCTACAAGGTCCTGGTCGTCGAGAAGCAGCCGAGTGTCGGCGGAAAGATGATCCTTCTCAGCAAAGTCTTTCCGACGCTCGACTGCGCCAGTTGCATCTCCACGCCGAAGATGGCGGCGACGGTTCATCACCCCAACATCGACGTCATGACGTACGCCGACGTCGAGGGTGTCCACGAGAACGGTGATGGTACGTTCAGAGTCCGTGTGCGTCAGAAGGCGAAGTACGTCGACGAAGCGGCCTGCACCGGTTGCCGACAGTGCGAGATGGTGTGCAACGTCGCCGTTCCGGACGAGTTCAACTCGGACTTGGTGTCGCGTCGGGCGGCCTACATCGCCTTCCCGCAGGCGGTACCGAAGAAGGCGGTGATCGAGCGCGCCGGCGTATCGCCGTGTACGTACGCTTGTCCTGCGGGCATTAAGGCGCACGGGTATGTCGCGCGAGTGCGCAGCGGCGAGTACGAGCAAGCATTCGACCTGGTGCTCGAGGCGACGCCGTTGGTGGGCTCGCTGGGGCGCGCATGCTACGCGCCGTGTGAGGGTGAGTGCACACGCGCCGATCTGGAGGGTCCGCTGCCGATTCGTCGACTCAAGCGCTTCATCGCCGACGAGCACTATCGTGCGGCGGCGGAGGGGCGGGCGTCGGTCCGCAGTGATGTGCGTGCGGAGCAGAACGGCAAACGGGTCGCCGTCGTCGGCTCGGGACCGGCCGGCCTGACCGCTGCCTGGCAGCTCGCCCGCAACGGTTACGCGGTGAAGGTCTTCGAGGCGGCCGGCCAGGCGGGAGGCATGCTGCGTCTCGGCATCCCTGCGTACCGTCTGCCGAACGCAGTCGTCGACGACGACATCGCCAATCTCACCGCGATAGGTGTGGATATCGAGACCGGGACCCGGATCGGCGATGTTCGGCAGCTCCAACGCGACGGTTACGACGCGGTCCTTGTGGCGGCAGGCACGCATAGGTCCATGAACCTGGGTGTGCCGGGAGAGAGCCTCCCTGGCGTCGAGACTGCGCTTGCCTTCCTGCGTGCGGTCAAGCTCGGTGAATCCGTGGACCTGGCGGGCAAGCGCGTCGTGGTGGTCGGCGGCGGCAACGTGGCCATAGACGCCGCTCGCACTGCTCGGCGCTTGGGCGCTGCTGCGGTCGACCAGGTGAGTCTTGAGTGTTGTGCCGAGATGCCGGCGCACGACTTCGAGGTGAGCGAGGCGCTCGCCGAGGGCGTCGCTCTACATGACGGCTGGGGCATAGCACGCTTTGAGGGTGAGGGCCGCGTCGAACGCGCCGAGCTCAAGGTCTGCACCTGCGTCTTCGACCCCAATGGTCGCTTCCGGCCGGAATACGATGAATCTCAGCGCCAGGTGCTCCCATGTGATGTGGTTATCGTTGCCGCGGGCATGGGGGCGGACACCGCGGGTCTTGGCCTTGCCGCCAGGCCCAACGGGACGCTTGTGGCGGATGCCGCAACGCTGCAAACGGAGGTGCCCGGGATCTTCGCCGCCGGCGACGTCGTCACCGGGCCGACGATGATAACCAGTGCAGTCGGCCAGGGACGCCGAGCCGCTTTCATGATTGATCGCCTGCTCCGCGGCGAGCCGCTCGATGCGACGGTCTTCGAAGGCTCCTTGCCCGTCATCGACAAAGCGTCGGTGCTCGGCCGGCAGGACGTCTACGAGCGGCGTGAGCCGTTCACTCCGGTGTCGTCCATGGCTTCGCTGCCCGGCGACTTCCGAGAGATGGAAGGCCCTGTCTCGGAGGAGGAAGCGCTTCTTGGTGCTGCACGCTGTCTGGACTGCGGCGTCTGTTCGGAGTGTCACGCGTGTGTCGAGATCTGCCCCGCGGACGCGGTCAAGCTCGAAATGTACGACGAGGAGATCGCCGCGGACGTGGGTGCAGTTGTGCTGGCGACGGGATTCACGCTCTTCCCCGCCGATGCCAAGCCGCAGTACGGCTACGGGCGATTCAAGAACGTCATCACCGGCATGCAGATGGATCGCCTGCTGGCGCCAACGAGGCCGTTCAACGCGGTGGTTAGACCGGGCGACGGCAAGGTGCCGGAGAACATCGCCTACATCATGTGCACGGGGTCGCGCGACGAGACGGTGGGCAACCCGCTCTGTTCGAAGATCTGCTGCATGTACTCGATCAAGCAGAACCAGCTCATCATGGGCGCTTTGCCGCTGGCCGACGTCACCGTCTACTACATAGATGTGCGCTCGGTGGGCAAGGGCTACGACGAGTTCTACCAGCAGGCACGTGACATGGGGGCAAACTTCGTCAAGGGTCGCGTAGCAGGTATCAGCGAGACCAGTGAAGGGAACCTGGTGTTGCGCTACGAGGACATCGAGAACGGCGGCACTCTCGTCGACGCAGAGCACGACATGGTTGTGCTTGCAGTCGGCGTCCAGCCTAACCGCGAGGCGGCCAGTCTGTTCCCGAGTGACGCCCTGGCGCTCGACCACTATGCCTTCGTTGGAGAAGCCGACGAGGATCTGCATCCAGGCCGCACCAATCTGCCTGGAGTGTTCGTCGCCGGCGCTGCCGCCGGCGCCAAAGACATCCCCGACTCCATTCTTCATGCCGGCGCGGCGGTGGCTCAGGTTGCCGCGCACCTTGAGCGCACGAAGGCTGCAGTACGAACTAAGGCGACGGTGGCGGTATGAGCGGTCGTAGAATCGGGGTGTATGTCTGTCAGTGCGGTGGCAACATCGGCGACTACGTCGACGTCTCCGAAGTCGTGACGGCTGTGGAGAACGATCCGGATGTCGTGGTCGCCCGCTCAGCTATGTTCACCTGTTCGGACGCGACACAGTACGAGATCATCCGTGACGCCCACGATCAGGAGCTCGACGCACTTGTCGTCGCGTCGTGTTCTCCCAAGCTGCACACCGAGACGTTCCGTTCGGTCGCCAGGCGCGCGGGCCTGAATCCTTTCCAGTACACGCAGGTCAACGTGCGCGAGGAGTGTTCGTGGACGCACACGGACGACCATGTGGGGGCCACGGAGAAGGCCATTCGCCTGGTGAGAGCCGGCATCAATCGCACACGTCTGACGGAACCTCTGGAGCCGATCGTTGTGGAGACGACACCGCGCAGTCTCGTGGTCGGTGGCGGCATCGCCGGTTTGCGCGCAGCACTGGGCTTGGCGGAGATCGGTCTTGAGGTCGTGCTGGTGGAGAAGGAGGCGCGACTGGGTGGTCGTGTTGGCGGGTTTGGCGCCATGTATCCGCACGGCCGCAACGGTGCGGAGCTGGTTGCGCAACTTGAGCGCGACGTGCGCGCCCATCCTCTGATTACAGTGCTGACAAACGCCGAGGTGCTTGCCAAGAGTGGCAGCTTCGGCAACTACGTGGTCACGATCGGCCTCGATGAGGAGGGGGTCGAGACTGCTCGGTTCGACGTCGGATCAATCGTCGTCGCCACCGGCGCTACGACATACGAGCCTGTTTCCGGCGAGCTCGGCTACGGTTCCGCCGGTGTGCTCACTCTGCCGCAATTCAAGAGTCTGCTGGACGAGTCGTCCGGCCCGTTGGAGATCGCCGGCCGGCCGGTCAAGACAATCGCCTACATCTACTGCGTGGGCAGCCGGCAGGATGCGAGCATCGAGGGCGGCCACACGTACTGTTCGCGCTACTGCTGCACCGCGGCGGTGCACGCTGCTCTTCTGGCGGCCGAGAGGGATCCGGCCGTACGCCAGTACCACCTCTATCGCGACATGCGCACGTACGGTAAGTACGAGCTGCTCTGGTCCGAGTCGCGTGAGCGCGGTTCGTTGTACCTGCGTGTTCCGGACGACGATCCGCCGGTTGTGCAGCAACTGCCCTCCGGCGGCCTACGCGTAACGGCGCGCGACCTCCTGACGGAGGGCGAGGAGATCGCCATACCGGCGGATCTGGTTGTTCTCGTGACCGGCATGGAAGCGCGCGGCAACGATGATCTCGTCAGTGCCCTCAAGCTGCCTGTTGGCGGCGACGGTTTCTACCACGAGATCCATCCGAAGCTGCGGCCGGTCGAGACGATTGTCGACGGTGTTCTGGTGTGCGGCGCTTGTCAAGCGCCACGAAACTCCGCCGAGAGCGTCGCCAGCGGTCTCGCCGCCGTGGCGCAGAGCGGTGCCCTCTTGAAGCGGGGTTTTGCCGAGCTCGATCCGCTTGTCGCGACCGTACACGTCAGCGCCTGTACGTGGTGTGGCAAGTGCCTTGCTGCGTGTCCGTACACGGCCATCGAGGAAGTTGCTGAAGGCGAGCGGACGGTTGCGCGGGTCATCAAGACCGCCTGCAAGGGATGTGGCGGATGTGTGCCCGCCTGTCCGGCGGAGGCAATAGACCTGCTCGGCTACTCCGACGCCCAGATCAAGGCGATGATCGACGGGCTGCTGGGAGTGGGGTGTACATGATGACGTCAGACGTGCCCAAGTCGACCGTGCACACATCGGTGCGCTACGCCGCCCCCGGGCAGCGAGACACGCGCGAGGTGGTTCGAGATGAGCAGCTAATGCGCCGCCGGGTGCTCGAGGCGCTCGCGGAAGGTCCGCTCACAGTTCCGGAACTTGCGGACAGGCTCGGACAACCCGCGCACGAAGTCACGGTGTGGGTGATGGGTCTGCGCAAGTACGGCTGGTTGGCCGAGATCAAAGAGGTCGGCGAGGACGGCTACTACCAATACCGTGCTATTGAGAGAGAGGGAACGTGACCGCGCTTGCCAATCCCGGGCTCGCACGAACACTGCAAGAGACGCACGCTTTCGATGCCGACGCTTGCATGAACTGCGGCGTGTGTTCCGCGATCTGTCCCATGGGCGTCGACGTGCAACCACGTCGGCTCTTTCGCCACGTGCTCCTCGGCATGGATGACCGCGTGCGCGATGACGTGGAATCGATCTTCTCCTGTCTGCTCTGCAAGATGTGTGAGGAGAACTGTCCATCCGGCGTACACATTGCCGAGAACGTGCGCACGCTCAGGCATCATCTCAACCGCACTGTCTTCGGCCTCATGGAGGTGTGATCATGCCGCTTCCTGCTGGGGACGTCATCGGGATCCTTGCGGATAACCTCCGCCTGCGCCGCTCTGTGCTTCCGTTGCCCGCGAAGGTCGCCACGGAGTGGACGGTCGGTCTCGACCTGCCGCGCGGCGGTGACACTGTCCTCTACACGGGACTGATGTATCAGCTGATCCCCTACATCAACGGGCTGGTGAAGGCGGAGACCAGGCTCGGCGATTCGTGGCTTGCCGGCTGGACGGGGCTCGGCCGGCGAGTGAATCGACTCGTGAATCTCTCGGCCTTCATGGCGCGGCCCTCGGCGTCCGACCGCGCCCGCTTCAACCAGGTGCCGGTCAATGTCGTCCATCTGCTGCGGCACGTCGGCGTCGAGTTTGGATCGCTCTACGAGGACGATCTCTACTCGGGCGCGCTCGCCTACGATCTGGGGCTGGATGAGGTCGTAGCTGCGCATGCACGTCGTGTGCAGGCGACATTGCGCAAGCATCGTGTGCGCACGTTGATCACCATCGATCCGCACACGACCGCGATGCTGCGCGAGGTCTACCCCAAAGTGCTCGACGATTTCGACGTCGAGGTACGGAGCTACCTCGAGGTGCTCGTCGAGCACGGGTTCGCGCCTGCGAGCGCTGCCGGTCTCTTGAGTAGCGACGATTTCTCGAGCAGCCCTACGCCCGACCTTGTGATGCACGACTCGTGCGTCTTTGCGCGCTATGCAGGTGTTGTCGATGAGCCACGACGGCTGCTCGCCGCATCTGGCATCAGCTTCCGCGAGCCGGAGTACGCAGGTCGGCAGACGTGGTGCTGCGGCGGCCCGGTGGAATCGCTCTACCCCGCGAAAGCGGCCGCCAATGCCGAGAAGCGTGTCGCGCAGCTTCGGGCGGCGGGCTCGGAAGCGGTGACGATGTGCCCGATGTGCTTCGTCAACTTGAGCAGCGCAGCCGGCTCATCGCTGCGCGTGACGGACATCTCCTTCTATCTGCGCGACGCGTGCACCTCACACTCGTAGGGGATCACACCGCAACAGAAGCTACCCGACAGCACGGGAGGTGCTGGAGTGGACACCACCAAGAAGACGATCATCTTGTTCAGTGGCGACTTCGACAAGGTCATGGCGGCGTTTATCATCGCCAACGGTGCCGCTGCAATGGGTGACGACGTCACGATCTTCTTCACGTTCTGGGGCCTCAACACGCTGCGCAAGAAGCAACCGCCAAAGGGTGGCTCCAGGAGTATGTTGCAGGCCATGTTCGGCAAGATGATGCCGAAGGGAACACAGCGGCTCGGCCTGTCGAAGATGAACTTCGCCGGTCTCGGCGCCCCGCTTATGCGCCGTGTCATGCGGCAGCAGAGGGCGATGTCGCTCGAGGAACTCGTGGCGTCGGCACGCGAGCAAGGTGTGAAGTTCGTCGCCTGCACGCTCTCGATGGACATCCTCGGCTTCACCGAGAATGACATCATCGACGGAGTGGAGTTCGCCGGCGTGGCCTCGTACCTGGGTGAGGCCGACGAGGCCAACGTCAACCTCTTCATCTAGCACTTGGTGAACTGAGTTGCAGCGGCGAGGAAGAAGCTGCGGTCGCTCACGACTGTCTCAGCGGAGCGCTGTATGAAGCTCTTGCCAAACAGCAGGGTCTTCCTGACCCATGAGCCAGGCGTACACGCCCTGGACGTCGGGGTGCTCGCTACGTAGCATGTCGAGCTTGGCGCGGATCGCCAGGGCATCCGGGAAGAAAGCGACGTGCGCCTGGCCGTCCTTCTCGTAGTCCAGCCGTAGTTCGCGCGAGACCGCGCGTCGCTCCCGCGGCGTCCAGTCGCGGCGTGTCGCGATCACGTTGGCCCATACCCAGTCGGTGGTCGACGAGCCGTGCCAGTCGCGTCCGTAGAAGCCTATTCCCGCTACGATGCGCTCTGCGGCGACCTGGGTCTCGGCAAAGTCCAGCACGCGATCCATCCACTTCGGCGGCGACAGAGGCCCGGGGTCCGACCATGATCCTGAGTAGTTGTAGGTCATGATGCGGAACTGGTCGACGATCTCTCCCAGTCGGCGCCAGTCCTGACTCTGTGGGCCGTTCCAGCTGCCGGGTTCGCTTGTCTTGGGATATACATCGACGGCGATCAGACGGTCGTCGGCGTGAAGCTTCTCCGCGAGGGTAGCGACGAAGGCGGTGAACTCCTCGCGGTGCGACGCCTTCACTGCCTCCCAGTCGACATCGACGCCGGCAACCTCGTGCAGACGACACCACTCGGCGACAGCCGTGGCGTGTGCGTTGCGTGACTGCTCGCTGGCGAGAATGGCGGCCGAGATCTTCGCATCGAAAGCGTGCGTTGTCTGGTCGTAGTCGGTGAGCGTGACCACAACACGACAGCCCTTGTCTTTCGCCAGTGCGATGAACTCGTCGTCCAGCTTAGGCGCCGCCAGGGAACCGTCCGCGCGCGATTGCAGCCAGTCTACGCTGACTTCATCGATCGCCCCGGCATCGAGTGCTGCCTCGAGAGAGGTTCGCTCGCCGAATGTCCACGCGCCGATGAGGTAGCGCCCATTCGGGCCATCGTCGTCGAACCGGCGCGCCAGTGCGTACGCCGCGGTGATGGCGAGGACGCCGGCTGCAACGATGATCAAGAGGGCGTGAGTGCGGCGCCGGTGGGATCCGGTGCTGGCTGCGGCTGAGTGTCTGTCGTCGGACATGAGTCAATCATGCCGCGTCCGAACACGCGCTCAAAGCGCTCGCCAGGGCGCGTGTGTCCGGAATGCCGTCCGGCGCGCTTTGATGTGGTGTGCCTTCGCGGGACTTCGCGCGTTCGCCAAGGGCGCAACCTTCCTCAATCGCGACGCAACACGAACTCCATATTCGCTCCGCAGAATGCTAGCAAGCCATACGACAGCAATGACGGCTTCCCCCCAGCTGTCGGGACCCGGCGGAGCGAAGGTGCCCCCCCACCTAGCCGGCGTCCCATGCGCCCGGGCGGTGTCACCTCCTCCGCCCCCGAGTCGCTGGCCCTGCAGTGGGCCGCGACGACTGACCCCCAGCAGTCGTCGCGGCCCATTTCCCTTCTCTTCGTTCTCCTGCGCGACTGGACTAGCCGAGGCGCAGGTCGCGCACGCGAGCACGGACGGCGTCGGCGCTCGCGTCGTCGGGCATGGACTCCGCGGTCAGTTCTGCCGCGAGGCGGGCGCGGTAGTGGGAGACCTCGCGATCGACGGCTGCTCGATCCCAGCCGAGCACGGGCGCCATGATGCGGGCCACATGCCCTGCGGCCAAGTGGCCCCTGTCACGCGCCTCGAAGGAGATGTGCGTGCGGCGCGTGAGCACGTCGTCTATGTGCAGTGCTCCCTCGTGCGAGGCGGCGTAGCGCACTTCGCCGAGAAGGTGGTCTTCCGCGCCAGGCAACGGGTGTGCGAGCGAAGCGTCGTCGGCGACGAGATCGAGGACCTCGAGCGCGAGAGCGCCACGCCGCTCTAGGAGGCGGCGAAGACGTCCGGGAGAAAGGTGGACGGCTCCGGGGTGAGCAGACGCGCGTCGCGGAGCCTCGTGCAAACCCCGGGCGCCGAGGAGTGGGAGCCCGGCCGTGCAGCTGGGCGGTCCGGCGGTGCCGCATCGGTCGTCGAGCCGGGCGAGTTCGTGAAGCACTGCATCGACGGTGTCCTCAGCCATCCGTCGATAGGTGGTGTACTTGCCGCCGACGACGCTCACGAGTCCCGGGGCGCTGAGTCGTACTTCGTGCTCGCGTGAGACCCGAGTTGTGTCTCCATTGGCGCCTGCCAGCGGGCGAAGGCCGGCGTAGACGCCGACGACATCGTCTGGCACGAGGGGCGATGTGAGGACGGTATTCACCTCGTCGAGGAGGTAGTCGATGTCACCTCGATTTGCGGCGGGATGGTCAAGGTGGAGAGCCCAGTCGGTGTCGGTCGTACCGACGATCCAGTGGGCTCCCCAGGGAAGGACGAAGAGCACGCTCTTCTCGGTCGGGATGATGAGGGCGTAGCTCGAGGCGATGCGCTCGCGCGGCACGACGACGTGGATGCCCTTTGAGGGCCGTACGGGGAGCGGTTGGGAGATGCCGGCGAGCTTCTCGGTCTCGGTCGTCCATACTCCGGTCGCGTTGACGACGACGCGAGCGTCGACGCGAAACTCCTGATTGCTCTCCTCGTCGAGAACGCTGATGCCGTCGAGACGGCCGCCAGAGCGACGGATGGAGGTGGCACGCACCGCCGCGGCGCAGACGGCGCCGTGATCCGCGGCGGTGCGTGCCACCTCCACAACGAACCGAGCGTCGTCGACCTGAGCGTCGAAGTACCGAATGCCTCCGCGAATCGCGTCCGCACGCAGGGCGGGGACGTCGCGCAGGCACGCGGCCTGCGAGAGGTGGCGATGCGCCGGAACGGCGGGGTGCATGCCGGCGAGGCCATCGTAGATGAGCAAACCGGAGCCCATGATGAAGCGATCGACTGCGGGCCGACGAAGTGGGAGCAGAAACGGTGCCGCGTGCACGAGGTGAGGCGCGATGGTGTGGAGAAGCGAGCGGCGCTCGTGCAGCGCCTCTCGGACGAGCTTGACGTCGAGGTGTTCTAAGTACCGCAGGCCGCCGTGAATGAGCTTGCTGGAGCGGCTGGACGTGCCGGCCGCGTAATCCCGCTTCTCAACCAGAGCGACGCTGAGTCCTCGAGTAGCGGCATCGAGCGCCACGCCGCAGCCAGTAACCCCGCCGCCCACGACGAGAACGTCGAAAGTCTCCGTTGCCAGCCGATTCAAGGCTCGCGAACGGCTTGCGGGGCTGAGTTGTGCGGCGTCGGCTGACTTGCTTCCCACGATGCCTCCTTGCCGAGAGTCTACCTGCAGCCGGCGCGCGGCGCGGCCACCCCCGGTGGACGAGCGCCGCTTAGATCGATCGCTGGTAGACGCGGAACGCGCGGGTTGCCAGCCATCCGCAGACGATTGTGAAGGCAAGAAGCCAACCGAAGCGCGCTAGCACCGCACTCCAGTCGGGTTCGGCGAGCAATGCTTCGCGCCCGGCCTGTACGGCCCATTCCACCGGATTGAAGCGGGCGATGCTCTGCATCCACGAGGGCATGAGGTCCTTGGCCATGAACACCGAGCTCATGAACGTCAGCGGCAGCAGAACGAAATTGCTCACCGCGACCATGGTTTCGACGCGACGAGAGAGCACGCCGATCGCGTTGCTCAACGCGCCGACACCGGTGCCGAGGAGGGCGGCGCAGAGTGTAAGCGCGGCGATACCGGGGATTCCACCCGGAAACTCCGCGCCCACAACCCATCCCAGCGTGACGATGATGATCGACTGGACGATGCCGACCAGCGCCCCTTGAGCCAGGCGTCCTGCGATCAGTGAGCTGCGGTTGACGGGGCTGACGAGGAAACGATCGATGACTCCCCGGTCTATGTCTTCGATGAGATCCATGCCACTCCAACCCGCGCTGAACAGGCATGTCATGACGACGACGCCGGGGGTGAGGAAGTCGATGTAGCTGCCGGCACCGAAGCCTGGGATCTCGACGATGCGGCGGAAGAGAGCGCCGTAGAGGAGGAGCCACACAACTGGCTGCACGAGGGAGATGAGGATCCACGCCGGCTGTCGCAGGAGATTGCGGAACAAGCGCATGGTCATGAATAGCGTATCTGTGAGTGCGCGTCCCATTACGAGCCTTTCTCTTGATCGGCCTGTGCGAAGGCGCGACCTGTGTGTCGAAGGTAGACGTCGTCGAGCGACGGCCGCGTGACGCCGACGGAGGCGACGACAACGCCGGCTGTGTCGAGTGCCGCGAGCACCGCGGGTACGGCGCGCGCGCCATTACTGGCTCGCGAGCGCAGGACGCCGGCCTCGAGCTGTACGTCGCGTAGACCGGTAACGCCACCGAGTGAGGCGAGGACTACGTCGTCGGTCGCCGAACCGTCGGCCAGCTCGACGACGATGGCGTCGCCGTGCAGCTCGGCCTTGAGTGCCTCGGGCGTGCCCTCGGCGACCACGCGGCCGCGATCTATGATCGCCAGCCGCTGTGCCAGACGGTCGGCTTCTTCCAGGTAGTGAGTCGTGAGGAGGATGGTGAGGCCTTCGTCGCCGGCGAGGCGCGCGACCTCCGACCACATGTCCGCGCGCGCCTCTGGATCAAGACCCGTCGTGGGCTCGTCGAGAAAGAGCACCTGTGGCCGGTGCATGAGACCCAGGGCGACGTCGAGCTTGCGCTGCATGCCGCCCGAGTACGTGCGTACCGTTCGGCCGGCAGCCTCGCCCAGGCCGAAACGGTCGAGGAGATCCTCGGCGCGAGCTCTCAGAGCGCTGCCGCGCATACCGTAAATGCGGCCTTGCAGCAGTAGGTTCTCGCGGCCTGTGGCGGCCAGGTCCAGGCCCGACTTCTGGGCGACGCAGCCGATGGCGTGGCGCACTTTGACAGCTTCGCGGACGACGTCGTGGCCGGCGACCAGTGCCTCGCCCGAATCCGGGCGCGACAGCGTCGTCAGGATCTTCACGGTTGTGGACTTGCCGGCACCGTTAGGACCAAGGAGGCCGAAGACGGTGCCCGCTTCCACGGCCAGGCTGACTCCGCTCAGCGCGCGCACGTCGCCGCGATAGGTCTTGACGAGTTCGCGCGCTTCGATGGCATTCACTGTGGTCTCCTCATCCCTCGCGCTGGCTGGATCGTCCTGGACGGCAGCGGCAGTGTAATAGTGCGATCGTTCGATTGTCAAATTATTGTGTCCTCTTACGATTAGTGGGACACTGCGGGGCAGATGCCGAATGCAGATCCACAGAGTCGTGCGCATGCAGATCTTTCTGACGCGATCGTCACGCAATTGCAGGAGCTGTGGCGCGCGGGGGACCAGCTTGACGAGGCGGTGGCTCAGCAGTTTGGGCTCAACCGCACCGATCTTCGTTGTCTGGGCCTTCTCTACCGGTGTGGGCGGATCACCGCTGGCGAACTCGCAGAGGAGAGCGGTCTCTCCCCCGGGGCAATGACGACGGTGCTGGACCGACTCGAACGCGGCGGGTACGCGCAGCGGGTGCCGGACGCCGCCGACCGGCGGCGCGTGCAGATCGTGTCGACTGTTGCGACACGCGAGATTGGCGCGCGCCTCTACGGCGAGGTCGAATGTGCGGCGCGTCACGAGCTGGCACGGCGCTCCGCGGCAGAGCTCGTGGTGATCCGAGACTTCCTGCAATGCACGTGTGGGGTATACGAGAGCCAGATTGCGGCGATCACGGCCGAATCGGCTCCCGGTGCCGGGCGACCAGAGAGCGGCGTCATGCACCGGACGGCACCGGCCCCAAGCGAACGGCAGAGCGGTGGCGAGAGTTCCGCGCCTCTCGGCGGCGCCGAGTATGGTCGTCTCGAGTTCAGCAAGGGGGCCGCGCGGTTGGAGATCCGTGGCGCCTCGATCGCCGACGATCTCTACCGGGCGACCTTTGCGGGTCCGGTCCCCGAAATCGACGCTGCGCATGGGCAGGTTGTCGTACGGCAGCGGCGACGATTCAGGCCTCTCGATTGGCGTCAGCAATCGTCGGTGTTTGCGCTCACGACGACGGTGCCGTGGGAGATCGTCGTACGCGGAGGGCTATGGAAGCTCCACGCTGATCTCACCGCCTTGCGCGTGCGTGGGCTTGAGGTCGGCGGCGGTTCTTCGGACGTCGAGGTTCTTCTGCCGGAGCCCGTTGGCTCTGTGCGCGTGCGGGTACTGGGTGGTGCCGGCAGAGTCGTAGTACGACGTCCACGGGGCAGTGCCGCGCGCGCCGAAGTGAGCGGCGGGGCCGGTAGATTCGAGTTCGACGGACGCCGGCTAGGCGTTGTTGGAGGCCGTGCGGTTGTTGTCTCTCCCGGATTTGGCGAGACGGCCGATCGCTACGAGATCCGCTTCGCCGGCGGTGCCAGCGAGGTCGCTGTCGAGACGCTCTGAGCGTGGCCTCCCACGTTCACAACGTGAAGTCTGGAGGAGTCATGAAGTCGCATACCGTGTACAAGACCTTTCGCACCTCGAAGCGACGTGAGTTCGTCCGCATTACCACAGACGTTCAGGCGGCAGTCGACGAGAGCGGTGTGCAAGAGGGAATGGTGCTCGTCTGCGCGATGCACATCACTGCCGGTGTATGGGTTAACGACGACGAACCGGGGATTCAGGCCGATGCTCTTGAGTGGCTCGACAAGCTTGCGCCGCCGACATGGCAGGCTCCGGCCAACGATGTCGCCCGTGCGCTGTTGCCGGCCGACGGTGACTATCGCCATCATTGGGGTGGCGAGGACAACGGCGACGCCCACCTCAAGAATCTCCTCGTCCATCACCAAGTGGTGGTGCCGATCACTGACGGTCGCCTGGATCTTGGCCCTTGGCAGGCCATCTTCTACTGTGAGTTCGACGGTCTGCGTAGCAAACGGCTGGTGATCAAGGTTCTGGGGGAGTAGTACCCGCGTCTGCGGCGAGCCACGCCGCCAGGGCCGGCAAGCGCCGCGTCGTCTCCTCGTACCCTTGGCGGTACAGGTCCTCCAGCTTCTGCACGTCGCGTTCCATGCGACTCACTGTGAGGGGGCGGATGGGACGCAGTACAAACGCTGCGCCACTGCGCTCCAGTTCGGCGATGTGGTCAAGGCTGTCGTTGTAGCGGACGTGACGCTGTGTTAGCGCCTGCAGGATCGCCGGGTAACGGCGCAGCGCCAGACGAATGACTGAGCCGAGGCTTTCGGGCTCCTTGCGAAACCCCTCGTTGCGCGTGAGGATAATGACGTTGCGCGTGTTGCCGTCGGCGATCGAGCGCGCAAGGGGAATCGAGTCACTGATGCCGCCGTCGAGATAGCTTCGGCCGGCGATGGGGACCGGCGGCGAGAGGGCGGGGAGGCTGCTTGTGGCACGCAGTACGGTGCGCACGAACCAGCGTGGGTCATGGTCACGCTGGGTGACATACTCCGTCTTGCCGGTGGCGCAGTCGGTGAGCCCTACTACGAGTGTGCGCGGCGACGTGTTGAATCCCTCGTAGTCGAACTTCGCCAAGCGATCCGGCAGCGTCTCGAAGAGGAAGCGCATGCCGAACCAACTCCGTTCGCGGAGCAGGTTTGAGAAGCCGGCGTAGCGGGGGTCTGGCACGAGATCGACGAAGGTGCGGTGGTTGCGCTCGCGTTGATCGGCGACGTAGTTGGAGCCTGCGTTGGCGCCCGCCGACACGCCGATCACGTAGCGAATGTCGATTCCGCCATCGAGAAAGGCATCGAGGGCGCCGGCAGTGTACGTGACGCGCATGCCGCCGCCCTCGAGCACGAGTCCGATATCTGCTGTGCTCATGCCGTCCAACGCGGCCTCTCCGGGGCCGGCATCACGATCCATAGAACGATGTAGACGAGGATGCCCGGGAAGGCCGCCGAGATCGCCGAGACGAGAACGTAGAGGATGCGGACGAGTGTCGGCGACCAGCCGAGGTACTCGGCGATACCCCCGCAGACTCCTCCGAGCCAGCGGTTTCTCGAGCGCGTCAATCGATGTCGCCCGTTGTTCACAATGCTCCCTTCGTTGCACTGGGCGCGAGGTCGCGCGTTAACTGCGCACATACCCGAACTGCCTGCCGAGGTACCGCAGCGAGTCGGGATGCTCTGCCCTGCGACGACGTGCTCGAGTGCCGTATCGGGGTGTGTTTGCTACGATCAATTGGCTGCGGCCTCTTGCGAGTCCATTCTTCAGGCTGTGAAGTGCAACGGTATCAGTGCGCCGCTCGACTCTTGGCGTGCGCCAGTCGGTCGAGGGAGGATCCCAAATGAGAAGAACGCGCATCGTGCTCCTGATCTCCGCTCTGCTCCTCGTTGTCGCTGCAAGTGCCTGCGGCGGAACAGGGGGCGACGACGCAGGCAAGGCGAGCCCCACCGCAAGCGCGCAAACGGCCTCGGCCGAGCTCCTCAAGGATATCTGCTGGGGTGCGGAGGATGGTGTCGAGCTGGAGCCTGTCCGCGGTGCGACAGTGGCGAGCGCCAGCGCCGACATGTACTACGTCGCTATGGAGTTCAAGACGAAGGACGGCACATCGCACGTTGGTCTCTGGGCCACCGACAATGTGGACGGCGGGGGCACGAATGTCTCCGTGGACGACGTCGCCATGGAGTACACGGCGTGGCCCGTGGCGTCAGACACCGATCCTAGCCTGAATGCCGACGATGCTGAGGCGAAGGCTGCGCTCGCGGCGTTGTAGACCGGCGTAGGACTACGCGGCCAAGCGGGCGGGTCTTCTGCGCGTCGCGACGGATCGGCTCAGGGACCTTTCGCAGAAGACGGAGCTTCTGTGCCGACTGGTCGCGATGGGATGCTCCCTGTGACGAACAATGCGGCCACGGCGAACATAGCGAGTACGCCGAGCGCAGTCTTGAGCCCTGCGATGCGTGCTTGTGCATTCGACGCAAGCACGGCCTCGCTGATCGCTGAACTGACGTCGGCCTCGGCCATGGCCGCTTGGAGGTCGGAGGTCGAGACGAATGGGACACCGGCAGCCAGCGTGACGCTGGCCTTCGTCTTGATCTCGTCGGGCACCTGGGGATTCTGTTGGATTCCCTGAATGAACGCCGCCGTAAGGACGGCAATGAGCACTGAGCCGGCGACCGCCGTGCCGATTGAGGCGCCGAGGTTGGTGGCGGTGTTCTGTACTCCACCAACTTCGGCGCTGCGCTCGTCCGGGACGGCGGAGACAGTCACGCTGCCGAGCTGTGAGGCGAGTGCGCCAATGCCCGTTCCGAGGAGCACCATCGGGATGGCGACAACTGCCGCGTCGGCATCGAGGTCGATGCCGCTCATGAGTACCACGATGCCCGCCATGAGAAGGAGCAACCCTGCGCGTACGATCAAGCGCGGCGAGGTGCGCGGGAGGACTCGCGGGACTCCGACGGCGGCCGCGAGCAGGGTCACGGAGAGGGGGATCAGGCGCACCCCAGTATCGAGGGCCGAGAGCTCAAGGACGACACTCAGAAAGAGCGGCACCAGGAAGAAGACGCCGGCCTGAAGTAGAAACTGAAAGAGAAAGACCGTGAGTCCGCCGGCGAGTTGTCTGTTGGTCAGCAGCGAGGGCGACAGTAGCGGTTCACGCCCTCGCTGCTCAATGTGCCTCTCCCACAGGAAGAAGAACCACACGAGCACGAGGCCAATGGCGATCAACCACGCGCTGGGCGAAAGCCCAAGGATGCCAATGTCGGCGGTTCTTGGTTGAATCCAGCCCCATTCCGAAGTTCGCAGCAGCCCATAAACGGTTGCGCCCAGGCCTCCCGCGGAGATCAGGGCTCCGAACAGGTCAAGGCGTGGGCGCTGACTCGGTGCGACATCACGCACGCGGCGAGCGAGCACCAAAATGCCCAGGACGATCACGACCTCGCCGGCGAAGACGTAGCGCCAACTCGCATACGTGGTCACGAAGCCACCGATGAGCGGGCCTGCAGCGATTGCCATCGCGCCCGCTGCAGCGATGAGGCCGTAGGCCTTCGGCCGCTCCGCGGGGGTGAAGTTGCCGGCTACAAGGGCCACGATGGCGGGCATGATGAGGGCCGCGCCGATTCCTTCCAGACCGGACCAACCCAAGATCAGAAGCGTGAGATTCGGGGCCAGGGCAGTTGTAAGAGAGCCGCTGCCGTAGATGATGCACCCGAGTGCGAAGGCTCGTCGTCTGCCGAGGAGGCTGCCGATCTTGCCGCCGAGAATCATCAGGGTCGCCATCACCAGCGTGTAGAGAGTGATAGCGGTCTGAATACCGGTGACCGTCGTTCCGAGGTCTGATGCCACCTGTGCTATGGAGACGTTCATGACCGATATGTCGAGGGTCATGAGGAACTGTCCCGTAGCCAGGGTTAGGAGGACGGTTCCCGAGGTTTCCTCACGCCGGATCGCAGTGGCCATGCTTCCGACTGTAGCGTTGCGGGATGCGCAGCGTCAACGACGGGCGTTGTGCTACTTGCGAGCCACGTGGCTACGTAGCAGCAGAGCGCAGACTCCTCCGACCACGGCAAACGCGACGCCTACGATGAAGGTTGTCGTTATGGCATCTGTGAACCAGCCCTTGAAGACGGTCGCCATCATCTGCTGAGCGACGCTCCCCCCGTTCGCGTCCTCAGGCATGCCCATTTGCATGCCGCTGGCGAGGCTGTCGAGTATGCGTTGTTTAACGTCGTCGGGAATAGCCGCGATACTCTGCAGTCCCGTCGTGACATTGGCGACGATGCGGTTCTGGAGGACCGCGCCGAGGATCGCGATGCCCATGAGGCTGCCGAACTGTCTCATGGTGCTGAGCACTCCAGAGGCATTGCCCACGCGATCCAGCGGCGCAGTTGCCATGACGGCCGCTGTCACCGGCGCAACGCCCAGGCCAATCCCGATGCCGGCAACGATGAACGGAGCGATGAGTGATGTGGTGCTTGTCGTTGGCGTGAGCTTGCCCTGCCAAGGCGTGAGGCCGGCCATCCAAGCGATGCCGAAAGCGAGGAGGAACATTCCGGCGGCGACGATCCATTTGCTGCCCAGGCGATCGCTCAGCCAGCCCGCCGCAGGTGCGGCGAAGATGATGACCACGGACAGCGGGCTCATTACGAGCCCCGCTTTGAGCGCGCTGTATCCGAGCACAGTCTGGAGGAAGATCGGTACCGTGAAGAAGACGCCCATCATGCTGGCGCTGAGCAGCAAGCCCGTGATGTTTCCGGCGAGGAAGTTGACATGACGGAAGAGGGAGAAGTCGATCAGCGGCTGGCTGACCCGACGCTCGCGCGCGTAGAAGATCAGCAGACCGATAGCCGCGGCGGCGAAGAGTCCGAGAATGAGCACTGACGTCCATCCGTACTTCTGTCCTTCGATGAGCGCGAACGTGAGGCAGAAGAGCGCAACGCTGACCAGGCCGACGCCCGGGAGATCGAGGGTCTCGACGGCGGTTGGGTTCTTCGATTCGGGGACCACTCGCAGAGTGAGCAGGAAACCCACGACGCCGATGGGGATGTTGATGAGGAAGATCCAGCGCCAGCTCACGGAGTCGATGAGAAGACCGCCGAGGCTTGGTCCGATGGCGGTGGCCAAGCCGGAGACGCCACCCCATACACCCATGGCAGCTCCACGTCTGGCCGGTGTGAAGATGGCGGCCACGATGCTGAGCGTCGAAGGCATCATGGCAGCGCCGCCGAGTCCCTGAATGACGCGGAACGCTATGAGCCACTCGATCCCGGGCGCGAGGCCGCAGGCGAGCGAGGCAGATGTGAAGAGCACCATGCCGGTGGCGAACAGGCGTTTGCGCCCATAGAGATCGCCGAGCCGGCCGAGAGTGACGAGTGTGACCGCGAAGACAAGGACGTAGGCGTTGAGTACCCACTCCACGTCGCTGAGTCCCGCATCCATTATGGTCATGATGCGCGGGATGGCCACATTCACGATTGTGCCGTCCAGCAGGACCATGAAGAGCCCTATGCAGAGGACGGCGAGCACTGCCCAGGGGTTCTGTCGGTCAAGCGTTGTGGCTGGAGCGGTTTGGCTTGTAGTTGACGCTTCGCCGTTGGGGAGGTTGCCGTCGCTCACGTCCGCTCCTGTCCTCTGAGTTCGGCGATAAGCGTGTGTAGGAAGGCGATCACAGTAGCAGGATCGAGTTCCGGATAGCGCGAGAATGCCGCCTCAACGTGGGTGCCCCACTGCTCAACGAGGTTCCGCGCGTGACGCTCGGCCGGCTCCGCCAGAGTGAGGTGGACGACGCGTGCGTCGGCTGCTTTGCGTTGGCGGGAGACCACGCCTTTCTCGCACAGGCGCCCGACGAGCTCGGATGTTGCTGCTGCGCCGATGCCGAGTTCGTCGGCGAGCTCGCCCATCGTGGCCGTCTCGCGGTGCGACAGAAGGATGACGGCTTCCATCTGCCGGGAGGTGAGCGGCTCGCCCGTCGACCGACGAAGCGCGTCGCCGTGAGGGGCGGACGCGTACAGCGCGAGCACGAGGCCAGAAAGTACGTGGACCAGTTCGCTCGCCTGTGCCCGATTACCCGTCGTCGGGTGCGAATCTGGTGGGGCTTCGCCTCGTGTGGTCACTTGTGGTTGGGCTGTGGGCACGACATCTCAATACTTCGGATACCGAAGTATTGAGTCTAGACACGTCCCGGCGAGATGACAACCAGCGCTCGCGGCGACAGCAGCACCGACCCCGGCTGACGGAGTTGTGGGTGCGGATGACGGTGCTTCGGACTGCGGCGCGCCGTTACTCGGCGGCCGTCTCCTCCTCGCGCTTGTCAACGCGCACGGCGCAGACCTTGAACTCCGCCGTCTTCGTCACCGGGTCGGCGGCTGAGTTGGTGAGCTCGTTCACCGGCGATTCCTTGTAGTGCAGCGTCATGAACATCGTGCCGACGGGCACGCGATCGGTGACGGCAACTCGGGTGCTCACGGATCCTCGGCGCGATGTGACCTGCACCATATCGCCCTCGATGACGTTGAGCCGCTCGGCGTCGTCCGGGTTGATCTCTGCGAGCTCGTGCGGGCGCAGCCACTCCAGGTTGTCGCAGTGCCTGGTCATGGTGTTGTAGTGGTAGAGCATGCGACCTGTTGTGAGGAGGATCGGATACTCTTCGTCGGTCATTTCGGCAGGATCCACGTGGGGTATGCCTTGGAGGAGGCCCTTGCCGCGAGTGAACTTGTCCTTGTGCAGGAACTGCGTGCCGGGGTGATCCTCGGTGGGGCACGGCCACTGCAGGCCGGTGGTGCCCAGTCGTTTGTAGGTCATGCCCGCGTACTGC